>MWEJ01000139.1 GCA_002071025.1 Verrucomicrobia bacterium ADurb.Bin070
CATCATGTGCAACCTCTACCGCATGGAGGCGGACGGCGCCAACATCCACCAGATCGGGAAATCCACGCTCTTTGAGGGGCATGCTTCCGTGATGCCGGACGGACGCATCCTGTATGACCGCTGGGAGTATGTGGACCGTAATTTCGGCGATGCGCAGGGCTTGTGGGTCTGCAATCCCGACGGGACCGGCCATGCGCTCTATTGGGGCAACAACACGACGAGTCCCGGCGGCGTGATCGACGCGCGCGCGCTGTCGCAGGCCCATTTGGCGATCGCGGTGCTGGGTGCCTGCCATGACCGGCCCTGGGGCGCTTTGGGGGTGATCGACCGCTCGCGCGGCGTCGACGGGCTTGAACCGATACTCCGCACGTGGCCGGCGGCCTTTACCAACCGCATCAAGACCGCCGGACAGGATTTCGACTCGACGGTCCGGCTGGCCCGCAAATACGAAGATCCGTACCCTCTGGACGACAGCCATTTCCTGTGTGCCCGCCAGACCGGACACGGCGAGGAGATGGGGCTCTACTATCTGGATCTGTTCGGCAATGAAGTGTTGGTGCATGCCGAGGCGCCGGGCTGTTTCGATCCCTTGCCGCTGCGGCCGCGCGCCGCTCCGCCGGTGTTGCCGTGCCGGCGCACCTTCGACCACCCGAATGCAGCCGGGCGTTATTATCTGCAGAACGTCTACATCGGCACGCACATGCAGGGCGTCAAGCCGCGGTCCGTCAAATACCTGCGGATCGTCGAGTCGCCCGAAAAGCGCAATTGGTCGGAACGCGGGTGGCAGGGCCAGGGCGAGCAGGCGCCCGCCATGAACTGGCACAATTTTGAGAACAAGCGCATTCTCGGCACGGTGCCGGTCGAGCCGGACGGCAGCGCGTATTTCGAAGTGCCCGGCAACACCTTCGTCTTTTTTCAGGCGCTCGACGAGAACGGCATGATGATCCAGTCCATGCGGTCGGGCGCCTATGTGCAGCCTGGCGAGACCTACGGGTGCGTGGGGTGCCATGAGAACCGCGTGGGCGACATCCCGCCGGTCACGGCGCCGCCGCTGGCGATGCGGCGCAAACCCGACGCGCTGAGCGGATGGCGCGGGGGCACGCGCCTGTTTTCTTTTCAAAAAGAGGTTCAGCCTGTGTTCGACCGCCATTGCGTCTCATGTCATGATTACGGCAAAAAGGCGGGCGAACGCTTGAATCTGTCGGGCGACCGCGATTCGGTCTTCTGCACCTCGTATGTGGATCTGTGGGCGCTGGGTGTGATCACCTGCGTGGGCGGCGGCCCGGCCGAGGTGCAGCAGGCCTATTCGTGGGGCAGCCATCCGTCGCGGCTGATCCAGAAGGTTCGCGCGGGTCATGCCAAGGTCGTGTTGAACGCCGAAGAGCTCGACCGGTTGATCACGTGGGTGGATTTGAACGCCCCGTATTATCCGGAATACGCCTCGGCCTACCCACACAATCCGGGCGGGCGCAGTCCGTTGACAGCGGCGGAAGTGGAGCGTTTGAAGGCGCTGACCGGCGTGCAGATCGCCCACGCTCATGGTGCGCGGCAGCGCGCGCAGCTCTCCTTTGCGCGGCCGGAACTGAGCCGCATCCTGAACGGCGCGACCAACGATGCCGCGCGCGCCGAGGCCCTGGCGTTGATTCGGGAGGGTGCGCGAAGGCTGTGTGCGAAACCGCGCGCGGACATGGACGGGTTTGCGGCGTGCGGCCGTGATCAGGCGCGAGATGCGAAGTATCTGGCGAGGCTTGAGCGTGAGCTTCGCGTCTACGGGGCGATGCGCGAGGGACATCGCGTTTACGATGAGGAACAACGGGCATCTGAGGAGGCGACACGATGACAACGGTTTCACGGCGCGGGTTCTGCCGCGCGTTGGCGGGGGCGGGAGCGGTGGCGCAGATGCCTGCGGCCGTGCGCGCCGCGGAGACGGAGCAAACGGTCAAGCTAGGCGTGATCGGCTGCGGCTGGTATGGGATGGTCAATGTGCAGGCGGCTTTCAAAGCAGGCGCCGTCGACATCGTGGCGATGTGCGATGTCGACAGCGAGCATCTGCGGATTGCGGCCGAAGCGGTTACCAAACTTCAAGGCCGGTCGCCGTTGACCTTCAAGCACTATGACGACTTGCTACAGGTCGAGGGGCTCGATGCCGTGATCATCGCGACTCCGCCGCAGTGGCATGCGCTGCCATTCATTGCGGCGGTGAAGCGGAAACTTGATGTCTACTGCGAGAAGCCGCTGGCCTATGACGTGCGCGAATGCCGCGCGATGCAGAATGCCGCGCGCGCCAGCGGCCGTATCGTCCAGGTGGGCTTCCAGCGCCGCCAGAGCCCCGCATTTCAGGCGGTGCGCGATTACCTGCGCGATGGCAAGGCGGGTCGGCTCATTTGCGCCGAGGCCGCCATCCACTACACCGCAGGGGTCAAGGACCCGTCGGCGCAGCCGCCGCCGGCTTCGCTCGACTGGGATCTGTGGTGCGGGCCGGCCCCGCTGATTCCGTACAGCCCGCAGGTCGGGCATAAAAACTGGCGGCTGGAGCAGACGACCGGACACGGCCATTTGGTCGACTGGGGCATTCATCTGATTGATGCGGCGCGCATGATTCTCGGTGAGGCCGCGCCGCGTTCGGTGTCGGCGGCCGGAGGCCTGTATGCCCTCAAGGGGAAAATCACCACGCCGGATGTGCTGACCGCGCATTTCGATTTCGCCGCATGCCCGTTGACGTGGCAGCACCGCATCTGGGGCGCGGCGGAATATGCGCCTGAGGTCGCAAACGGCCTCTTCTTCTATGGAGACCAGCAGACAGTGTTTGTCACGGACAATCGCTGGGTGGTCATCCCTAAAGGCAAGAACGCGGAGCGTCAGGAGCACACCGTGAAGGCGGACGCCGGCGTGCTGCATATGGCGGAGTTTCTCAACGCGGTGCGGACGCGCCAAGCGCCGGGGGGTCCGATCGAAGAAGGGGCGAACTCCACGATCGCGGTGAAGCTCGCCATGATCGCCTACGAGACCGGGCGGCGGGTCGACTGGGATGCGGCAGCCGAGTCGGTGGGCGAGAACCCGGAGGCGGCCGCGCGGCTTCTTCGCGTCTACCGAGCGCCCTGGAAACATCCCCTCATGGTATGACAGACGGACAAAAACCCCGTACCATCCATCAGCAATATCTGAACAGGTTGTCGTTGGCCAACCTGGTGGCGTTGCTGATCGTGTTTCCGCTGTTGTTTGCGGAGAAACGTCGGGCTCTGCTGGATGATATTGACAACACGCTGCGCGCCGTCGCGTTTATGGCGCGCAGTGCGCTCCCTGCGGATTATCACGACCGGATCGAAGGCCCCGGTTCGGTGTCCGACGCGGCGTATGAGGAGATCGTGTCGCGCAATAACCAGCTCTGTGCCGCCATCGGGTTGGAATACATCTGGAGCGTGATGCTGGTGGACGGACGGATCGTGTTCACCACGTCGACTTCGCCGGACAAGATCGCGGCGAACCGGCGACACGCCGCCTTTTTCGAGGGACATTCCAATCCCGCGCCGTATCTCAAAGCCTTTAAGACGATGCGGCCGGTGTACCAGACCAACGTCGACAAATGGGGCAAGATACGGCTTTGCTTGCTGCCGGACATCGACCGGCACGGACGGAAATTTCTTTTTGCGTCTAGCGTGTCCATCGATGTCGTGGAACAAGCTTCGGTTCGATCTGCCTTCGAGGCCTTGGCCCTTTGCCTGATATTCTTCGGAATCAACATGATTCTTGGGCGCTGGATCGGGCAGAAGATCTTCGGCCCGCTGGAACGGCTGACGGTCGCGGTTCAGGCGATCAATCAGGGAGAGTCTGGAACTGCGGCGTCGGAAGAGGGTGGCTATGAGATGGCCACGCTCGCTCGTTTGGTGAACCGCATGAGCCGTATGCTGCACAATAAGATCGATGATCTGGCCGCCTCGCGGGATGCTTTGATCGACCGTCATAATGAGCAGGCACGCTTGACCCAACATGAATTGGACAGCCGGGAGCGGCGGTATTTTGGGCTGATCAATTTCGCGGTGGACGGGATTCTGATCGGCAACAAAGAGGGGCTGATCACCGAAGCCAACGAGTGCATGTGCCAGTTGTTCGGCTTGCCGCGCGAGAAGATTGTCGGTCAGCATGTTAAAACGATGCCCTTTGCGCCGGAGGAAAATGACAAAAATCCGCTGCGGTTCGATCTGGTGTATGCGGGTGAGACGGTGACGCGGGAACGTACGATCCGGCGCGCGGACGGCACCGAAGTGGTCGTGGAGATGCGTTCGAAAATGATGTCCGACGGATTGTTGCAGTCGATCTATCACGATATCACGGACCGGAAACGGATCGAGCGGTCGTTGCAGGAAGCTTTGGCCCTGCTTAAGGAGGCGCAGAGCGTGGCCGGGATGGGGGCCTGGCGGTACGACATCCTGACGGGCGAAAGTTACTGGTCTGATGAAATGTATGCCTTTTTCGGAGTCGATCGCGATTTCAACGTCAATGATGAACGGACTCTCTTGTCGCTGGTCCATACTGATTTTCACGCTGCGCTGGTCAAGGCGTGGGATCTTGCTGAGAAGGAGGGCATCCCGTATCGTTTGGAGGTTCAATACCGTCGTCCAACGGGTGAATGGTGCTGGATGCTGACAGGCGGTCAAGCGGTGTACATGAATGGCGTCATCACCGCATTGGTTGGCCATGTTCTTGATATTACCGAACGGAAACGTGCGCAACAGGTGCTGGAAGACGTCAATCAGACCTTGGAACGCCGGGTCAAAGAGCGTACGGAGGATGTCCGGCGTTATGCCGATCAACTGCGGAGGTTGACGGAGCGGCTGATCCACGCCGAGGAGAGTGAGCGTAAGCGGATCGTACATGTGTTGCATGAAGATTTGCAGCAGGTGCTGGTGGCCTCGCGCATGACGCTCGATGTGGCGCGTCAGTCGGCCACGGTCCGCGGTGACGCGACTGCCGATGCGTTGGGACGAACGTCTGAAATGATCTCCTCGGCGATCCAGCTCACGCGGTCGTTGGTGACGACCCTAGCGGTGCCGGGGCTGAAAGAGGGGCAGTTGTCCGATGCGGTGGCCAGTGTGGCTCAGCAGATGAAAGACAAGTTCAATTTCGAGGTCGAGTTTGCTGCAAAGCCGGGGACCAGGCCGGTCAGCGAAGAGGTGTATGTCTGTTTCTACCGCGCGATCCAGGAGATTCTGTTCAACGTGGTGAAACACGCGACCGTGCTGCATGCGTCTGTGGTTGCCGAGCAACTGGATGACCGCTTTGTGCGCGTGACGATCCGCGACGGAGGCGTGGGATTTATGTCGGAAGACCGGCTCGCCGAAGGGCTTGGCGTCCGGCAGGGAATGGGGTTGTTCGGCATCCGTCAGAGTCTGGAGGGGTTGGGCGGACGACTTGAGATCGTCAGTGCGGTCGGGAAAGGCACGTGTGTCTCATTAACGCTGCCGACGCGCACCGAACGGAGCTGAAGCCTCAAGCCGAACTAAAAGAGAAACTGTTTCCCAACAGCGTCGGCCCACCCAAGACCCATTCGCCTTCGGCTCAAGGTGTTGGAGGCCTCTGACGCTCAGTTTGCCCCCTCTGATTACGAGGCGGCCATGCGTGCCGCCAGACGGATCGCGCAAGCTAGACTTTCGGCGGAGGCGAGGCCCTGCCATGCCAGATCGAAGGCGGTGCCGTGGTCCGGCGACGTCCGGATCAACGGAAGTCCTAGCGTGACATTCACACCGGTGTCGAAAGCCGTCATCTTGAAGGGGATCAGCCCTTGGTCGTGGTACATGGCCACGTAGCCGTCGTAGGGCGGCGGCTTGCCGGCTGCGATCCAGGTGAACGCCGTGTCGGGCACGAGCGGGCCCGACACCGCGAGCCCTTCGGCTTGCGCCGCCGCGATCGCCGGTGCGATGACCTCGCGCTCCTCGCAGCCGAACAGGCCGCCTTCACCCGCGTGGGGATTCAACGCTAAAACAGCGATGCGAGGAGACGCGCCGTTGAGTCGTGCGCAGGCGGCCGAGGTCAGCCGGATCGTGTGCAGCAAGCCGGGGACGGTGAGCAGGCCGGGCACATCTCGCAGCGCCTCATGGATCGTGGCGAGCGCGACAAACAGGCGGTCCGCGTGGAAGGCCATGCAGGGCGTCGCGCCGCCCGTCAGACCGGCCAGCAACTCGGTGTGGCCGGGGACGTTGACGCCGGCCGCATGCAGCGCGGCCTTATTGATGGGCGCCGTCACAAGGCCGTCGGCCGAGCCGGCCTGGATGTCGCGCACGGCGGCACAGATCCACGTGTGGGCCTGACGCCCGCACGCGGCCTGCACACGGCCGGGCAACACGTTCGCCGCTTCGGCAAACGGAAAGTCAAACAGGACAGGCGTGTCGCTTGCGACGCTAGGTGCCGCAGCATCGTCAGAACGGGGATACACGTGCCAGTCACGCGGCCACGCCACGCCCGACGCGCGGGCCACCCGTTGCAAAAGCGCCTGATTGCCGTAGATCAAAAGCTGGCAGAGCCGGGCGATGCGCGGGTCGGACACCATACGCAGCGCCAGTTCCGGTCCGATGCCGGCGGCATCGCCAAGGGTTAAGGCCAAACGTGGCCGCCCAAGTGACATGGAGGCTCCTTCGGGTGGGGCTGAACCCGGTCCGCGCGGCTCACTCCACCACGTGCTTGACGCTGTTCAACGTACCGTGGTCGTTCTGCGTCCAATCCGGACATTCGGGGTCCGCGCACCAGGTGCCGTCGATCACGAACTTATACTGATAGTCGCCCGGCGCGAGTTGGAGCGTGGCCGCATAGGTGCCGTCGCCTTTTTTGTCGATCATCTCTTTGGCGGTCGGGTCCCAGTTGTTGAAGCTGCCGGCCAAAAAGACCTTGCTGCCCGGTTCGGCGCGCACGCTGAAGGAGACGCGGCGGTTTTTTGAGACGGCCTTTTTGACGGTGCGTTTCGCGGTCGCAAGCTTCGAAGCAGGCTTCGCCACCGTTTCGGTTTTTACTGCGTTTTTGGAGTTGATCTTCATGTTTGATCTCCTGCACTTCTTTTGGATGCCGGCGTATTATCTATAATCATGTGACGTGTGTCAAGCCAGTGAAACGTTTTAACGGGGCAACGGGCACGGCTTATTCCTTTGGCTTGAGTCTTGGTTTGTTTGAGCGGATGAGCGCGAGGGCCATTGAAGGGTGGCGGGCGAGACGTTCGATGGTTTCGGGCACGGGGTCGAAGGGCGCGGCGTGAAGGAGGACGAAGAGCGCGGCATTGGCGATGAGGGCGAGGGCGGTGACGACGCGCGGGTTGCGCGAGCGTATGCGGTCCTCTCCGAGCAGCGCGTCCCTGCGCCAGTGGGTCTTGTTCTCGACGGCCCAGTGTCCGCGGACGAGCGACTCCCACTGGGCGTGGGTACGCTCGTGCGGTTTGAGGCTGGAGATGTAGCGGCGCGTCTGGCGGGAGGTTTTGCGCGTCTTCTTGTTGTAGGAGAGGCTGCGCACGGTGACGAGCGTGCGGCAGTACGGGAAGCCGGACTCGCGGGGGCTGAGGGGCTGGACGCTGACGGCGCGCGTCTCGACGCGGCCGTGGCCGCTCAGGTTGAAGTCAAAAAGGGGGCGAGGCCTTCTAGGGCGCGGGCCTTCGCGAGCAGCTTCTTCTGATTGGCCTTGGCCTGCAGCAGGTACTCGCCGCCGCCGTCCACGATCTGCCGGGCGGTCTCCTTCTGGCAGTGCGCGGCGTCGCCGGAGACGGTCGCGCCCGAGAGTCCGCCGGGGATGCCCGCGAGGGCCTCGCGGGCGGCCGGGATCTCGCCGCCCTTTTTGCGGATCGGGACGCACGCCACGGTCCGGCCGGTGGCGGTGTCGGAGACGTTCAGGGTGCCGGCGAGGTCGCGGACCATCTTGCCGTCCATGGCCAGCGAGGGGGGCAGGGCGCCGGTCTGGGAGAGGAACCAGCGGTTGAGGGCCTCCGCGAGCGCGGCGTGGTCGATGTTCTTCAGGAGCGACCAGTAGGCCTTGTAGGACGGGGCCTTGCGCAGCCCGGGGTGCCTCGTGTGGCTGCGGAAGCACAGCAGGCGCTTCTGCTCCTGCGTGAGCGCCTGGGCGAAGCGGAACATGGCGTTGAGGCCCGTGCGCCCGCACAGGGCGGCCAG
>MWEJ01000140.1 GCA_002071025.1 Verrucomicrobia bacterium ADurb.Bin070
ACGCTCACGCCGATGAAGCGCGTGAACATCATGCTGCTGATCCCGGCGCAGCCGCCGACCACACCCGCCACCGTGCCGACCATGCGCGAGGGGAAGAGCTGTGTCGGCACCACGTGATTGTTCGAGCCGAACATCTGCATGCCGATGATCGACACGCACATGGCCGCCACGTACTGCCAAGTGGCGGCGAGCAGCGGCACCGCCACGCTGCACATCATCATCACCGCGCTGACGGTCATGACCACTTTATGCGCGCGGTTCACCGACCAGCCGCGGTGTTGCAGCCAACTGGCGAGTGAGCCGCCGGCCAGCGTGCCGACATCCGCCGCCAGAAAGGGAATCCACGTCAGCAGTCCGGCCGCCGTGACCGACAGCCCCTTGTCATCCACCAGATAGTTCGGCAGCCAGAAGATGTAGAAGAACCAGACCGGATCGAGAAAAAAGCGCAGCATCATCACGCCCCACATCGCGCGCTGGCGGAAAAGCAGGCGGATCGGATGATGCTCGGTCTTGCGCCGCGCGAGCATCTCCGCCGGCCACTTACGTTTTAGGCTCAGCCAGAGCGCCACCCACAGATAGCCGGCGATACCCGTGGCGAGAAAAGTCGCCCGCCAACCGAACAGCTTGTACATCCAGACCACGACCACCGGCGCGATCGTGGCGCCGATGGTGGCGCCGGAGAGCCAGACCGAGGTGGCGAAGCCGCGCTCTTTGACCGGGAACCATTCCGCGACGGTCTTGGCGCAGCCCGGCGAGACAGGTCCCTCGCCCGAGGCGCGCAGGAAGCGGCAGAAGCCCAGGCCGAAGACCGATCCGACCAGCGTGTGCAACACGCTGGCCGTGCTGCCGCACAGTCCCGCAATGGCCATGCCCGCGCGCGCGCCGATCTTGTCCATCACGCGCCCGCCGAAGATATACGCCAGCGTGTAGGCGAGAAAGAATGCGTTCAGGATGTTCGAGTAATCGGTGTTGTCCATGCCGAACTCTTTACGCAGCACCGGCGCCAGCACCGACAACACCTGGTTGTCGAGATAGCTGAAGAAGGTCTGCATGAAGAGCAGTGCCAGAATCATCCAGCGGAACGGCGAGATGTTCACCGAAGATTCGTGTTCATTCGTGTTCATTCGTGTTTCAATGATTTCCCGCGAATCTCCGCGATGTCAGAGGACGCAGGACGCAAGACCCAGGACAGAACTCCTAACTCCTAACTCCTAATTCCTAATTCCCATCTGTGTTCTAAAATTCCTTGCGCGCCGCGAATACCCACTCCGGCATGGCGAGCAGCCCGATGTCCGGGCGCGGGTCGGCGGGCGGCACCCAGAAATTCTTGGGCCAGACAGCATCAGCATGCCGCCAGTTCCCGAACAGAGGCGCAACGGATGTCCAGACTGTAATCGTGAGCTGTTTGCTGCCGCCCCGGGCGTCAGGCGGAATAAGAAACTCAAAGGGTGCCCACACGCGTTCACCCAGTTTTCGGCCGTTTAAAGCCACTGACGTATAAAGTCCGCCCGTATCCAACCGGATCCCGATCGCACCGGGTCCCTGCGGCACGTTGACCTGCGCCTGATAGGTCACGCTGCCGGCATAACCAGCCAAACCGTGACGCCACAGTGCGCCGGGACCTACTTTTTGCGGAACCGCCGCGGCCTGACCGTCCTTGACCGCGAAGGCTCCGGTCACGAAAGCCACGGGCAGGAAGTAATTGTTGTCCTTGCCGCCGGTTTTGACCGAAAAAGCATGCTCGCCCTTTTCCAGACTGAAGGGCGCGGTCTGCATGTACAGGCCGTTCAGACCCTGGCGCAGCGTGTCGCACGGCAGATCCGCGATCAGAGGTTTGCCGTCGAGTGTCAGCGAGTAAGGCTTTGGGAAATTGCGCATGACGATACGGGCTTCGGCGACCGGATGTTCGACAGTCAGGTGCGCCAAGCCGTTGGAGTTGAACACGAGCCGGTGCGTGTTGAGATTCCCGAGCGTCAGGCTGAACGCATCCTGACCAGCCTCAAGGATCGGCTTGACGCGAACGCCGTTTTTGTTGACGAACGCCGGATCGGCCAGTCTGCGGTCAATATCACGCGCGGGGTTCTGTCCGTCCCAAACAAACACCCCTTGGGCAGGCAGATTAAAAAGGACAGGCTTCTTTCCCCGCCGCATCAGGCGCAATCCGGTCTGCGCCTGCTTGCCAAGAGCGAGCGCCACTACGTTGTTGTCCTGATAGTGGCGCAGCAGGATGCTGTCTGCCAACTTGCCGTCCGCACTCTCGATCCACACTTCCGGAGGACGTTGCGCGCGCATGAAGGCCACCAGCTCGTCCAGCTTCTCAAACGCGCGGACGGAGCGCTCTTCGAGGATGTTCTTGCCTTTGAAAGAGATGACAAAGGGCTTGTCGCAGGCTTCGTCCTCCTCATAAAGGTCAACCGTGAACTGTTCTACGGCGAGGCGGCGCAGTGTTCCGTTCAGCCAAGGATGCTCTTGGCCACGGATGCTGAGTTTGGCGGCTTCGGTCTGAGGGTAGCGCACGGCCACCTCACAGCGCACCGGTTTGGCGGCGTACGAAGCGGCCAGCCGGGACTCATCTGAAAGCAAGCGAAAGGCCGGAAACCAGGGCTGCGTGCGTGTGAGCGGATTAAAGTACGCGCCTTTTTCAAGATTGCCGCGCGCGTCAAGCGGGGCGACGGCCAGAAGATACTGATCGACCTTGTGCATGGCGCTCAGCCAGATCATCTGCCGGTGTGTCGCATGTGTCATATTCGCAGGCCCCAACGCGAAAAGCTCCGCCAGTCCGCCTTTGTCGCAGCGACCGATGGCATGCTGTGCCGCGGCGAAGGTGGTCCACTCGATATCGTTTGTGGCAAGCCGGGTACCGATCTCGTCCATGCCCGGCAGCGAGAACCCCTTGAGCGCGTTCAGCACATTCCCGTTGTAGCGGATGCCCTTGGCCGTGGCGTCCTCGGCCAGCAGATGCCCGGTGTAAAGCAGCCCCTGACGGTCGCACCACGCCCGGATCTGATCGAAAAACGCCGCGCGCAGCCGCCGCCCCAGCAGATCGGCGTAAACCGCCCAAACCTCGTCCTTGCTGCTGTCCGCCAGATAGGCTTCGACATCCTGACGCAGCTCCCGCTCGACCCGCTGCTTGTAGGCCTCTTCCGCGCCGTCGTAATACGCAAAGCGCAGGGTCGGTTTCTCGGCGAATTTGATCGGCACATGATAAGCCGGCTCGTCACTGAAGATGCCGACAATCGTATTGCCGAAATAGGGCTTCAGGCGTTTCTCATAGCGGTCGTGCGTCAGTTCAATGAAGCGTTTGATCGCGCCGAAGCTCTTGCTGTCCACCCAACCCGGCGCGGCCTGCACACGCCAGGAGTACGTGCCGTCGTTCTTTTTAACCACAGAAAACTCGCGGTACACATAATCCGGACTTTCGGCAGGCACGCGCCCTTTACACGATCCGCTCGGCCAGTTGTATTCATCGTACAGCCAGATCTTCATGCCGAGCCGCTGAGCGTGTCGGCAGAACCACTCGCAGAGCTGCAGCCACTCCTCGCTCATATACTCGGTTTCAAGACCACTACGGGGATAGATCAGGTATTGGTCGATGCCAACGGACTTATAGGCCTCCAAGGTTTCCCGCACGGTGTTCTCGTCCGGCCTGCCGGTGATCGCGCCCATGGGAATGAGCGGCGCGGGCGGGGCGTCAGCCCGCACCGCACCGTTTAGCGCCATCGCCAATAAACCCGTCAGCATCAAGCATTTCATTGAGGCAGTGTCCTCTTTCGAGCTTTAATTATCAAGCACCTTTACCCGGTAAAGTGCCGGGGACGAAACAGGCGACATCTCTTCGGACCAGACGTTCACGGTTTCCGGCGCGACTGCGCGGGGCACCGACGGATCCACGGTCGTCCAGCCGGAAGAGAGGGCGTTGGTCGAACGCTCCACGGCGAATGGTGCCGGGCTGCCGGAGTCATTGCCGGTGAAACGCAAGTAGAAACGGCCGTTCTCGCTCCAGCAGTCGATGATTCGGAACAGGCTCTCGGCATCCGTCGGATCTGTGCCGGCCGCGTATTCGCCCGCTGCGTCAAAACCGTCGCCATCATTATCGATTTCCGGGAATCGCGCCACTCCCCATTGATCAAACCACGTAAACGGAACGCCGTTTGTCTCGGTCGCTCCGGTGTGCGCGAAAGCAGTCGATGTCTGAACCGAGAGGTCGTCGAACACGCCCCGGCCCTCCAGCGCCACGCCGGAAATCCGCTTGGCCCCGCCGCCGCCGCGCCCCGGGCTGTTGGCGCACATGTACCAGGTGCCTCCGGCAGTCAGATCGTCCGGGGCCTTGAACGCCTGTGCGGACGGACAGAGCGAACCGTTGACCCGCGGACGGAAAAAGGTGTCGTCCAACGGACTGGTGGCGTAATCCACCGTCACGCTGAGCCTGACCCACTGATCTTCCGGAACAGGCGGCATGCCGAGATCCGTCCATCCCTGTGTCCACCCGGATGCCGTCTGGCAGAGGTGCCAGACATGCAGCACACCGTTGGAATCGACCGCAAACGCGAATTGCGTGTCACTTGGAACCACAGGCAGATCCACGCTGCGGGAGGCCAGCACCATCAGGTCGAGATTGACGCCCAGCCCCTCCGCCCCCCGCACCCCGTGATCCATCAGATCGGACACGTTCAATGCCTGCGTATGGTTCTCGGACGGCAACGGATATCCGGGCGGCGTCTGCGCGAGATAGCTCAAAGAGGTCACCACGCCCGCGCCGGCATACCCCGCCCAGCCGTTGAAGCCGCCCAGCGACAGGCCGGGCGCGTAGGCTTCGAACGAGTCCGTCACGGGAAGATCTTCAGGGTGCGGGCCGACCGTCAGCGTCACCGCCACACTCTGCGGGGAATTGGTCGCGCCCGCGCCAGCCACGGTGATCGTCGCGGTGTAAACGCCTGTTGTCAGTGCCGCGCATGAGCAGTTGACCTGAATCTCTGTTGGCACCCCGTTCGAGCAGATACCTGAGACAGGCGACACGGAGAGCCATGCGGCGTCATCCGAGACCGTAAAGTCCATGGGGTTCTTAAACGCATTGCTCACGGCGAACTGCTGCGCGGGAGCGTCTGCGCCGCGCACGGCGAACGGGGTCAGGATTTCAGTGTCTACCACCATCTGCTGCGGCTGTGTGACCGCGACCGTCTGGTTCAGCGCGACATCCGGCACGAGCTGCGTTTCGCCGCCCGGCCAAAAAATTTCCAGCGCCACCGGTGCCGTGCGCGTGCCCATGCCGAAGTGCAGCGTCCATTCATTCTGACTGCCTTTGCCTGTGCCGCCCTCCACCTGCCGCGTCTGGATCACGCCGCCGCCCATGTCGATCCGCACTTGCGCACCGATGGCCGGACGGTTAACCGTGACGCCGTTCGCCTCGAGTTTCACGCGCAGCCAGTTTTTGCCGGTGCCCTGATTGATGAAAATTCGCCCGTCGCTGGTCAGATCCAGATCGCCGTCGTTATCAAAATCAGCCCAGGCCGCGGCGTAGCTGTCAACCAGATCGCCCAATCCGGCCGCATCCGTCACATCGGTAAAGATCCAGTTCCCGTCGTTGCGCCACAAGCGGGTGTGGTCACCGTCATACACCGTCGTGAACAGCAGGTCGAGATCGCCGTCGTTGTCATAGTCGCCGAACGCCGCCGAGGCGTATGACTCCTGCCAGTCGGCGCCGTCGATCGTGTCCTTCAACTGGAAATGGAACGAGCCGGCCGAGCCCAGGTTGCGCATGAACTTGGGCCGGTCTTGCGACAGATCCGCATGGCTGAAATTCGCCACAAAGAGGTCGATATAGCCGTCATTGTCCAGATCGCCCCACGCGGAGCCGATCGTGTGGCCGCGGTCATACTGCGTCGTGCCGTCGCCGGCCACACCGAAGGCCGCCGCCACATCCGTAAAGGCCCCCGCGCCATTGTTGCGCAGAAGCTGGTTCGGGCGCAGCCGGTAGCAGGAGACGTACAGGTCGAGGTCGCCATCACGGTCAAAGTCGCAAGCGCTGACGCCGCGCGCGCGGTTGTCGATGGAGTTCGGCATCTCTTGCAGGCTGAAAGAGACGCCGCCGTTGTTTTTCAGGAGCACATCGACATAGCCGGTCACATTGGTGTAGGCGAGCTCATATCCTGTGGCATAGATGTCCAGGAACCCGTCGTTGTCAAAATCGCCCCAGCAGGCCCCGTCGCACCCGGTCACACGTTCAGGCATGACGCTGTCGCCGTGGAACGCCGAGAAATTCACGCCGCCGTTGTTGCGGTAGAGATAACCGCGGTTCTCCCAGACATAGAGATCCGCAAACCCGTCGTTGTTGTAATCGCCCCAGACGCCGTTGCCCATGAACCCGTTGCGGTAGGTCAGCGACACCCCGAGACGGTTCGTGTAGAAATAATGGGAATCCAGCAGATCGGGATAGCCGTCGTTGTTGTAATCGCACCAGGCGGCCGTGCCGTAGTTGTTACGGAACGTGCCCTGCCCCAAGGCGGCCGTTTGATCAACAAAGGTCACCTCGGCAAACGCCTGCATGGCCGACAGCAACGCGGCTGTCCCGATCGCGTGGAGTTGTGTGTTATTCATTTCAATACACGCGGATCAACGTCCCTTTGGGCATGGCGTAGAGCTGCCCGGTCCCCATGATCACGTCAGGGTGCGTGGAACTGTCGATCACGCCGGTCAGGCTCACGCCATTGTAGCGTAACGTGTCGACGCGCTGCTCGCCGCTGAAGTTCAGCAGCACACGCGCGCCGTCGCTGATCTCCAGCGCGGAGCCTTTGGCGAAGGGCGTCCACGCCGTGTCCGCGTCAACCGCCATGATCGAAATGTCGTCAATCAGCGACGTGCGGTCGACCGTGGACTGTCCGTCAAAGCTGAGCACGTAAGCGCCCGCCTCGGGGACTGTGAACAGATACTCGTGCCTGCGGAATGCCTCGTCATACGTCGTGACATAACCCAGTGTGTTGGTGACACCGTTGCGAGCCAGCCAAATTCTGATCGGGTTCCGTCCCCTCGTCTCGGCATACGTGTCCGGATTCCGCTGAATCCGGGAGATCGCGTGCATGGCCAGCCGATAGGTGCCGGGCTGGGCAAAGGTGACGGTCTGCCGGGCGTATCCCACAGAAGCGATACGGCAACGCCCGCCCCCGTCAAACAGCGTGATGCCGAAGGCGTACCCGTAGTTGTTTTGCTCTTCATACGTCGTGGCGTAAACGATGGGTTCCGTGCCGGCCGGAATATAGACCTCCCACCCGTTGGTGGTCCAGCCCGGCGTGCCGCCCTGTTCGAAGCTGCCGTTCTGGATCAGGCTGTCCGGATTGTCGGCACGGCATACGCGCAGGTCGTCGATCAGCATCAGGCACTTTCCGGCGGTTCCCTGAAGCGTCAACGCCAGCGGCTGTCCGGCCGGCGCAGTGAAGGGGCCGACAATGATGTCCTGAAACACATCCCTGTAGGTTGACACGGTTTGCGTCACACAGCCGTCGACCGTCACAGTCAGCTCGGAGGCGCCACTCCAATCCGAAGGTCCGAAGCGTGTGCGGCAGGCCCGCAGCGCGAGGGTATACTCGCCCGCCGCCGGGAAGGTGACAGTTGTCGCGGCCGTGCCGTCGCCGCTCACAAAGAGATTACGGCGTCCGGCTTCCTGCAGATTGTTTGACGAGGAACCCTGGATGATGCGCGGGGAAGCGGCGTCATAGACCGGCAGCAGCGGCCCGCCTGAACAGACGCTGGCCGAACCGCCGCTGCCGGCGTTGCCGAACGTCCATCCCGGCGCGGCGGTGTGGGCCATGAGCTTGGCGTCGCCGGTCACGCACTCGAAACAGGCGTTGGAGATCACGTTCTCCGACAGCTCGCGGCTCACGAGATCCAGACGGAAGTCGTCCAGCGCCGATGCGTAGTCCGATGGCCCTGAAACGGTCGTGAGCGTCAGCGTGTGCTCGCCCGCCGGCAGGTGCGGCAGCAGGTAGCGGTAGCGCTGCCAATCCGTGGCAAAGGTCGGCACCGTGGCCACCGTGCAGGTGTTGTCGATGATGATGTCGAAGGCGTGTCCGTCGCGGCGTGCCGAGTCATACTTGCGTCCGGACGCCAGGAAACTCAGCGCGTACACGCCGCCCGCGGGCAGCGTCAC
>MWEJ01000141.1 GCA_002071025.1 Verrucomicrobia bacterium ADurb.Bin070
CCAAGGAAGAGCCCAAGAAAGAAGACGAAAAAGCAGACAAATGAACTTAGAAAAAACCACCAACCTGATCGCGGCTCAGGCCGAGACGTTGACGGCGATCCGCCAAGAAGTCAACAAGGTGATCGTGGGGCAGGAGAAGCTGATCGACCGCCTCATTGTCGCGCTGATCACCGGCGGGCACATCCTCCTCGAGGGCGTGCCCGGCCTCGCCAAGACCCTCTCGGTCAAAACACTGGCGGACGCCCTCGGCCTGCAGTTCCAGCGCATCTCCTTCACGCCGGACCTATTGCCTGCCGACGTGATCGGGACCATGATCTACAACCCCAAGGACGCGACCTTCACGCCCAAGAAGGGGCCGGTTTTCACCAACCTGCTGCTGGCGGACGAGATCAACCGCGCCCCGGCCAAGGTCCAGAGCGCCCTGCTTGAAGCGATGCAGGAGCGCCAGGTCACGATCGGTGAGCACACCTACACGCTGCCCGCGCCCTTCCTGGTCATGGCCACGCAGAACCCGATCGAGCAGGAGGGCACCTATCCGCTGCCCGAGGCGCAGGTCGACCGTTTCATGCTCAAATGCATCATCACCCATCCGTCGCGCGATGACGAGCGGCGCATCATGAACCGCTTCGCCCAAAAGCCGCCCGCGCCGGTCAAGGCCGTCATCACCGCCGCCGACGTCCAGGCGCTGCGCGACACGCTGGAGCAGGTATATTGCGACGAGAAGGTCGGCGACTACATCCTCGACATCGTCTTCGCCACGCGCGAGCCTGCGGCGCATAAGCTCGACCGCCTCGCGGGCCAGATCCAGATGGGCGCTTCGCCGCGCGCGACGCTCTGCCTCAATCTGGCCGCGCGCGCCAACGCCATGATGCACGGCCGCGCCTACGCCACGCCGCAGGATGTCAAGGAGATCGCCCACGACGTGCTGCGCCACCGCATCATGCTCACCTACGAGGCCGAAGCCGAAGAGGCCACGACGGACAAAGTCATCACCGACATCCTGAACACCCTTCCTGTACCCTAATCCATCCACAGATGGCACAGATGACACAGATAAATACTGATTCTCACAAAGATGAACAGACCTACGCTATTATTGGTGCGGCCATGCGCGTCCATTCCGAATTGGGCTGCGGGTTTCTAGAGTCAGTGTATCAAGAAGCATCGTGCCGGCTTTCCGGGAACGAAGAAGCCCAGATTATCAATTACCTTAAAGCCTCCAGCCTTCGGAAAGCCCTCCTTTTTAATTTCGGGACACAACACCTTTATTACGAACGTTTCGTTCTCTAATCTGTGCCATCTGTGTAATCTGTGGATTAAAATGCCTATCGATACGACAGAATTGATGAAGCAAGTGGGGAAGATCAAGATCCTCACGACGCACCTCATCGACGACCGCCTCTCGGGCGACTACCACTCGGTCTTTAAAGGCCAGGGGGTTGAGTTTGACGAGGTGCGCCCCTATGTGCCCGGCGACGATGTGCGGTCGATCGACTGGAACGTTACGGCGCGCACCGGCCTGCCGCACGTGAAACGCTTCTCGGAAGAGCGCGAGCTGACCGTCATTTTTCTGGTCGACGTCTCGGGCTCGCAGGTTTTCGGCTCCGGCGAGCGCTCCAAATCCGAACTCGCCGCCGAGATCACCTGCCTGCTCGCCATGACCGCGATCCGCAATCAGGACAAGATCGGGCTGATTCTGTTCAGTGACCGCATCCTCAAATCGATTCCGCCGCGCAAGGGCCGCACCGCGGTCATGCGCCTCGTGCGCGAGGTGCTGGCCTCAGACGAAACCCGCGAGCGTACCGACATCACCGCCGCGCTGCGCTTCCTCAACAACGTGCAGAAACGGAAGGCCGTGGTCTTCCTCGTCTCTGACTTTCAGGACACCGGCTACGAACGCGAGCTGCGCGTCACCGCGCGCCGCCACGATGTCGTTGCCTGCCCGATCTCCGATCCCTGCGAAGCCGCGCTGCCGGATGTCGGCCTCATTGAACTGCAAGATCCCGAGACCGGCGAGCTGTTGCTGGTCGACACCTCTTCCGCCGCCGTGCGCGAGGCGTTCCGCACGCAGGCCGATGCCGAAAGCGAGCAGCTCCTGCGTTTCCTGAAGCGCACCGGTATCGATTTCATTCGGCTCTCCACCGACACCCCGTACATCGATGATGTGCGTGCGCTCTTCCGCCGCCGCGCACGGAAAAGATAAGAAACATGAGAGAAGTCTGTCAGATAAAATGGCTAGTTGCCACCGTTATTAGTTATTACCTATTATCTGTTCCCTCTCTCTCCGCTTTCACCGCCGACCTCTCGCACGGCGAGGTCTCGATCAAGCTCGAGGCCACGCCGGAGCGCGTCTCGCCCGCCCAGGATCTCATGCTGACCGTCACGGTCGAGGCACCGGCGCATCTTGAGGTCACGCTGCCGGATCTGCGCGACCGCTTCGCCGGATTCAGCATGGCCGAAGATTTCGCGACGGAACCCGTTACGGCCAACGGGCGCAGGCGCCAGACCTACCGTTGGCGGCTGGAACCCGAGCCGGCCGCCGAGCGTTACCGCCTGGCACCCTTCGCGGTCACCGTGACCGACACCTCGCAAAGCCCGGGCACGCATTCCCCTAAAGACTCCCTCCTCCCTCCTCCCTCTTCCTTTGCCACACGGCCGGTGATTTTTCCGGCCGAGGGCGCGCGCCCGCCGGTGACCGGCGATCCGGAGGTCAATCCCGAACCGGTCTACATTCCGCCCACCGCGCGCACGGTCGCGCTCTGGATCGTCGCGGCGCTGGGCGGACTTGCCGCACTCGCGGCCGCGCTTTTCGGCCTCACCCGTCTCAGTCGCCGCGTGCGTGAATTCCGTATGTCTCCGGTCGAGCGCGCCATGGCCGAACTGCAGCGCTTGCTGGGCCGCAACCTGCCGGCGCGCGGGCTCTACAAAGAGTTCTACATCGAACTGACCATGGTGGTGCGGCGCTACATCGAACGCACGCGCGGCATCCGCGCCCCCGAACAGACCACACAGGAATTTCTGGCCGCCGCCGCCGGTCACCCCTCTTTCACGCCCGAGATCCTGGCGCAACTCACCACGTTCCTCGAATCCGCCGACCTTGTGAAGTTCGCCGGTCAAGAGGCCACGCCCGCCATGACCGATGCCGCCACCGCCAACGCCCAGGCCTACATCCGCGCGGACGCGCAGCTAGCAGGAAAGGAATAGGGAAAAGGGAAGAAGGAGGGAGGAATTAGGAATCATGCACTCAACACCTTTGACACCGTTGTCCGTTCACAAAACTTCAAACTCCGCAATAAAGGCGCCCGTCTCTGGCTCGCGCCCTCCTTCCTCCTTTTTTCTTCCCAACTCCTCCTTCCTTCCTCCCTCCTCCTTCCTCCTTTTTCCTTTCTCGACTCCTAACTCCTAACTCCTAACTGACGTCATGCTTTCCTTCGCCACACCGCTCGCGTTTCTGCTGCTGCTGCCCTGGGCCGCGGCCGTCTGGTTTCTGTACCGCACCGGACGGCGCGCGGGCGTGCTCTTCGCCGCGACGCGCAGGTTGCCTGTCCGGACCGCCGGCTGGCGTGTGGCCGCAGCCGCGCTCGTTCCGCCGCTCTTTCTGCTCGGCACGCTGCTGCTGATTGTCGCCGCAGCGCGGCCGCGCACCACGCTGGCCCGCGAGCGACGCTCGGTCAACGCCATCGCCATCGGCATGGTGGTCGACGTCTCGGGTTCTATGGAGGCGCTGGACCTCTCGCCGTCGCAGCAGGAGTGGAAGACGCGCCTCGAAGTGGTGAAAGAACTGTTCGCGACATTCGTCGGGGCGCGGCCGGACGACTTGATCGGACTGGTCACCTTCGGCGGATACGCCTCGACGCGCGCGCCGCTTACGGCCGACCACCGCGCCCTCGTGCATGTTTTGAAAGGCGTGGAGATCCCGCGCGCGCAGACCGATGCCCAGGGGCGGCCGGTCGATCAGGAGGAGACGCTTACCGCGATCGGTGACGGGCTCGCCACCGGCGTGGCGCGTCTGACCGATGCCGAGCCCGCGACGCGCATCGTCATCCTGCTCTCCGACGGCGAGTCGAACACCGGCATCATCACGCCCGACCAGGCCGCCGATGCCGCCGCCAAACTCGGCATCCGCGTTTACGCCATTGGCGTCGGCTCGAACGCCCGCACCCCCTTCAAGACGCGCGACCTCTTCGGCCGCGAGACCATCGCCTACGCCAACGCCACATTCGATGAGACCCAGCTCAAAACCATCGCCTCCAAAACCTCCGGGCGCTACTTCAGCGTGCGCGATCACGACGGACTCAAAGCCGCGCTCGACGAGATCAACACGCTTGAGACCACCCGCATCGACCGTCAGGTCTACCAGCGTTTCGACGAACACTTTGTCCGTTACCTCCTCTGGGGTGCCGCTCTCGTGGCCCTCGCCCTCACTCTCAACATGACGTTGACGCGGAGACTTCTCTGAAGGAAAAAGGAGGAAGGAGAAGGGAGGAGTTATTATGCGCGAGACTCCGGTAAAGGTGAAAAGTTATGCGTTTGCAGTTCGCATCGTCCGTTTGTTCCAGTGGCTTTGCAAGCATCGCAACGAATACGTGCTTTCCAGACAAATCCTGAAATGCGGCACTTCCATAGGCGCAAATGTGGAGGAGGCGGGCGGCGCCTATTCAGAAAAGGAGTTCGCATCAAAAATCCAAATCGGATATAAAGAAGCGCTCGAGGCCCGTTACTGGTTGCGGTTGTTGCATGATACGGACTACATTGAAACAATCGCCTTCGATTCTTTGATGACTGACTGCGAGGAACTGGTCAAACTGCTTGCCTCGATCACGAAGACCCTGCGTGAAAAAAACGGTTGTGTCCACGAGCCTTACGACTTTGACCCGGATTCCTTCTACTCCTCCTGCCTCCCTCCCAACCCCTAACTCCTCCTTTCTCCCTCCTCCCTCCTCCTTAACTCCTAACTCCTAACTCCTCCTTCACCCCATGCGTTTCGTCTATCCATTCCTTCTGCTTCTGCTCTCGCTCATCCCGCTGATCGGGGTGCTGTGGCTCTGGCTGTACCGACGCGCGCAGCGTCGACTGGCGTTGCTGATTGCACCGGCGCTACAACCCAAGCTGATGCCCGCGCATCCCAAGAGCGCCTTCTACGCGCAGTTCTCGCTGGTGATGGTCGGCCTCACCCTGCTGGTGTTCGCCGCCGCCCGGCCGCAGTGGGGGCGCAAGGATGAGAAAGTCTTCACACGCGGACGCAACTTGGTGGTCGCCCTCGACGTCTCGCGCTCCATGCTCGCCGCCGATGTTCACCCCAACCGGCTGGAGCGCGCCAAGGCCGACATCATGGATCTGATCGAGGATCTGAAAGGCGACCGCGCCGCGCTGCTCGCCTTCCGCAGCAAAGGCAGCCTGCTCTGTCCGCTCACCACCGACTACGCCTTTTTGCGCCAGGCGCTCGACGGCGTCTCGCCGGAATCGGCCCCGCGCGGGGAGACCGATCTCGGCGACGCCATCCGCAAAGCGCTGGAGGCGCTCGATCCCGCGCTTGACGAATACAACGCGATCCTGCTCATATCAGACGGCGAGGATCTCAAAGGCGATGCGCTCGAGGCCGCCGCCGAATCGGCCCGCCGTAACATCCCCATATTCACGGTCGGTATCGGCGACGACGCCGGCGCCACCATTCCCGGCGAGAGCGGGCAGGGCCTCCAGCAATTCAAGGGCAGCGCCGTCAAGACGCGCCTGATGAGCGAAACCCTCTCGGCGATCGCCGCCGCTTCCAACGGCCGCTACATCCCGCTCGGCACGGCCGGCACGGCCCATACCACCCTCGGCGCGATCTACCGCCGTCACCTGCGCCAGATCGCCGCAAAGGAGCAGCAGGAGCTGATAGAAAACCGCTATCAGGAGCGTTATCAGCTCTTTCTCTTTCCCGCGCTGCTCAGCCTGCTGGCGGCCGCAGGCTTCAGCCGCGGACGACTCTGCGGCAACCGCACGAGAAAACAGGAATCAGGAATTAGGAATTAGGAATCGGCCCCGCCATGAAGTTCATTCTGACCAGTCTACTTCTCGCCAGCCTGTGCGCCTCCGCGCAGACTCAAGGCCCCACTGTCTCAACGTCCCCGACCCAACCGTCTCCGACTCCTAATTCCTCATTCCTAACTCCTAATTCCCCTGACGCCCCTGCCACCAACCGTCCGCCGGTTGTGGTTGCCCCCGGCCGCGCCGGCGCGCGCGATGCGCAGGCGCTGCTGCGCAAAGGCCGGCACGCAGAAGCGGCGGAAGCGTTTCTCTCCGCCGCGCGCGGCGCGGACCTTCAGGAGGCCGAGGAGTACCGCTACAACGCGGCGTACGCCTACTATGCCGCACAGGACGCGACTAACGCGGTGCAGACCCTTAGACCGCTGCTCGCCTCACGCAAGAACGGCGCGCGGGCCGGCGAGCTTCTCGGCCTGATTCTGATGGATCAGGCGCGCGCCGCCGGGGCTGAAGATCCGCAAGCCAAGGCCAAAGCACTCGAAGAGGCAGCCGCCGCGTTCCAGCGCGCGCTGCGCGACGCGCCGCAGGACGCGCGACGCGACCGCAATCTGACGCGAGCGGTCGCGCCGTTGCCCGAGGCGCGCGAGAGCGCCCACATCGCGAAGGTGATGGCGGAGCACGGCCAGACCCCGGCGGACCGGCTGATGGGTACCCTGCTCGCGGAACAGCGCGCGCTGCTTGAGGAGTCGGCCGTCCTCTTCACCAATGACGCCCCGGCGCTGATCACCAAGGCTGAAGCGCTGGCCAAGCGCCAGCGGCAGCAGGCCGACCTTTGGATCCCGCTCAAGCAGCAGGTGCTTCAGGCCGTCACCAACGAGCAGCAGCAGGCGCAGGCCGCGCAGCAGATCGAGCTGGCGCGCGACAGCATGAAGGGCGCGGCCGATGCGCTGCAGGATCTCCTGCCCGAAGCCGCCGCCGACACCGCGCAAGCCGAGCCGCTTGTCTACGCCTTCTGGAAGGCCGTCGCACCGCCCGACGCCGCGCTCGACGAGGACATCCTCTGCCAGAGCAACACGCTTCACAACCTGAAGCTCAGGCACATGGAATCGCGCGACGCGCAGACCGAAGCCCTGCAGCTTACCCGCCTTTTCCGCGAACGCTTCCCCGCGTGGGCCGACCAATACATGCAGCAGGCGCAGGCCGACACCAACATGCCGCCCTTCACTGCTGAAGACAAGGCCAAGATCGAGGAGATCGCCGCGCACGCCGAGAAGCTGCAAACCGAACTCGTCGAAAAGAAACCGTCCGAGACCGAGCGCCGCGCGCTGCAGGAGCAGGCGCTCAAGGATCTGCTGGAGATCCGCGAGCTGCTGCCCAAAAAGCCGAACCAGAATCAACAGCAGAATCAGCAACAGCAGCAGCAACAACAAAATCAAGAGCAGCAGCAACAGGAACAACAGCAGGAGCAGGAACAGAAGCAAGAGCAGGAGCAGAAACCTGAGCCGCAGGAGCAGAAGCCGGAACCGCCGCAAGACGTCAAGGAGCTGCTGCGCAAGGCGCTCGAACGCGAGAAGGAGCACGAAGAGGAGAAAAAGGAGCGCATGCGCAAGATTCCGCTGGCGCCGGGCGAGAGGGACTGGTAGAGGTAAGGAAGAAGGAGAAAGGAAGAAGGAGGAGTCAGGAGTTTAACGCCCCTCTAACTCCTCCTTAGGTGAGAGTCGTTTAAAGTGAGAGACACGTTCACACACACGCAGAATCTGATTCACCCCGTCGGCTGTCAGTGGGCGCCGGAGGGACGGATGGAGAATGTGTTTTGTGCGGAGCACAGTCGGGAGCGCGGGCGTCTTCGCCCGCATGGTGGATGGCAGGACACGAACCGCTTCTTCTGCGCCGTCCTGCTTCTTCTCTTTCTCGCCTTCCCCGCCTTCGCCGATGTCTCTCTCAAGGTGTCGCCCAGCCGCCAAAACATCTATCTGGGCGAAAGCTTCAATCTCACGATCGAGGTCGAGGGCGCCGACCGCGGGTTGGACGCGCCCGATCTCTCGGGCCTGCCGCCTGCCGAGATCCAATTCCTCGGGCAGCACAGCAACAGCCGCTCCAGTATCTCGATCATCAACGGCCGCATGACGCGCGAAACCTATGAAGGCCGTGTTTTCGCCTATCAGATCAAA
>MWEJ01000142.1 GCA_002071025.1 Verrucomicrobia bacterium ADurb.Bin070
CACGCGCGTCTTGAGCGTGGTGTCGCCGGGCGCGACGCGGCCGCCGGCATCATACACGCCGTTGGTCACCAGCACCGTGTCGCCGTCCAGTGCCACGTCCAGCGCGTCCTGGATGTTGGTGGCCGCCGTCTCCCATCCGCCGTCGTAGGGCGGGGCTGAAAGATTCGGATTATCCCGCCACACCAGAAGGACCCGGGCTTCCGCTGGCAGCCCCAACAGGGTCAGTACGTAAAAAAGGGGCACGATCCATTTATCGAGTTTCGCTGACATTCGTTACCTCCGCGGCACGCCCAAGACTTAAATAATAAACCGCTAAACGACGCAAACACACACATACACATGTTGAAAGTAACAAACTCCCGCGCGTGGGGCGATCATTTTTTCGCACCTTATTTGTACCACACGCGCCAGAGAAACAAGCCGTGGGGCGCGGCAGAGGGAACGCGCGCTTTGCGCGGCGCGCGGGCATCCAGCAGTTCTTTGACCGCTCCCGGCGGTTCCGCCCCCTCGCCCACACGCAACAGGAACCCCACCATGCTCCGGACCTGTTTGTAGAGGAACCCCTCTCCGCTGACACGGAACACGATCTCTTTGCCGCGCTTCGCCACCGAAAAAGCGAAGATGGATCGGACGGTACTCTCGACGACACGCTGCGGGTTGGCGGTGAACGAGGCAAAATCATGGCGTCCGACAAAAAACGCGGCGCCTTCGCGCATGGCCGCCACATCGAGAGGGCGGTACGCATGCGCGACATAGAGCCGTTTGTCGGGCAGCACCACGGCGTCGTTCCACACGAAATAGCGATACTCCTTGCCGACAGCCGAGCGGCGGGCATGAAAGTCCGGTGCCGCCTCAACCGCTTTCAAGACGCGGATATCACCCGGCAGCCGGGCATTGAGTGCGCGGCACAGCGCACGGGCCTCCATCCGGCAGGCGAGGTCCACATGCGCCACCTGGCCGCGCGCATGCACCCCCTGATCGGTCCTCCCGCTGCCGTGAAGTTTGACGGGATGTCCGACGAACAGCTCGAGCGTGCGCTCGATCGTCTGCTGCACGCTGGGATCGGCCGGCTGCACCTGCCAGCCGGCATAAGCCGTGCCGTCATACGCGACCGTCAGTTTGAAGCGCCGCATCGGCGGGGGCTGCGGATGTTGATGCTCGTGAGCCACACGCACGCTCCATCCGTCATACGTATTTCGCGCCGTCAGGACGCTCCGCGATTCGCCGCAGCAACTTCTTGACCTCTTCGGATCGCTCTTTCGGGCAGATCAGGGTCGCCGTATCGGAGTGCACCACCACCAATCCGTTCACGCCGATCAACGCCGTCAGCCGGTTTTCAGAGACCACGATGTTGTTGACCGATTCAAACGGTTCGCAGGAGCCGACCACCACATTCCCTGCGAGATCCGCCTTAAAGTGGCCTGTGAGCGCCGGCCACGACCCCACGTCATCCCAGCCGAATGCCCCGCACGCCATCACGATATTCTGCGCATGCTCCATGACGGCGTAATCGATGGAGATCGCGCGCAGCGAGGGATAGGTGCGCCTCATCACCTCATCCACCTCATCCGGCGTCGCCGCCCCTGCAATGTCGTCACACAGTTTCGCCAGATCGGGCGCGTGCTGCTGCAGCGCGGCCTGCATGACCGCTGTCCGCCAAATAAACATGCCGGAGTTCCAAAAATACGTTCCCCGCTCGACATAGCGGGCCGCATGATACGCATCCGGTTTTTCCACGAAGCGCGTCGCCTGATGAAACCGCGTCACCGTGTTCATCTCAACGGCATCGCCGGTCTCGATGTAGCCGAAGCCCGTCGCCGGGGCCGTCGGCTGGATACCGATGGTCACAATCGAATCGTCCTTGCGCGCCACCTGAATGGCATCTGACAACGTTTGACGGAACGTCTCGGCGTCATTCATAAGCTGGTCAGCCGTCAGGATGCACACAACACCCTTGGGGTCACGGCGCCGCACCAACCCGCACGCGACCGCAATAGCCGGGGCCGTATCGCGCTTACAGGGTTCGCCGAAGATGTTCGCGCGAGGCACGTTCCAAGCCGCTTCCGCTGTGTTGTCGACCAGACGATCCGCCGTTATGATAAAGATGCGTTCGTTCGGGATCAACCCCTGCAAACGTTCTACGGCCAGCGACAGCAGGGGCCGCCCCCCGAACAACGAAATAAACTGTTTGGGACGCGCCTTCGTGCTCAACGGCCAGAACCGTTCACCGCTGCCCCCTGCCAGAATCACCGCGTAAGCATGTTTCATCCAAAAAACCTTTCATCTGCCGGTTCCATCAAAATTCCACACTGTTGATCATAGCACATCGGCGCCGTTGTTCAAACTGTCCAGTCGAGCGGATTTCGCGTATCGCAACACTCATTGACAGCGGCAACCGCTGTGTGATATCAAAAACCGTGTTCATCATGGCACACACAGCGTCCATTCTGCACGGCGTTTCGGCTGCCCTGCTTCTGACGGCGGGCGTCTTCGCCGCACCGTCCGCTCCCGTTTTCAACATTGGCCGCGAAGACGGGCGCGCAGACGAATTTGCCCTTGCCAAAGGCTTGGGCTGGCAGCGTTACATGGCGGCCTTCCCGCAGCCGATTGCCTACACGGTCGGCGTCTCGCGCGCGGAAACCGGATGGCCCTATATCCACCCCAATACGGCGGACCGGTGGGCCGGCAGCCGCACGCACCCCTTCATCATTCACTTTACACTGACCGCCGCGCCGCCCCGTCCGCTTTTCCTGATCATCGCTCAGATCAATGCGCTGCAAGACCCCACGCTGCATCTGGCCGTCAACGGTCACGCCCTCGAGCCGCAACGTGTGCCGCCGGGCTCGGGCGATGCATCCGGCAGCGCCGCTGGGCGCGCAAAACCGGCGCGCACCGTGGTGACGGTCCCCGCTCATTTCTTCCGGGCCGGCGCCAACGAACTGACGCTTACCCTCGACGCAGGCAGTTGGATCATCTATGACGCCGTGACGCTGGCCGCCGACATTCCGCCCGCCTACACCCCTCCGGATCTGGCGTCGCGCACCCGAGCGCTCCGCGACGGCATGTACGGAGCCGTGCGGGAGATCCTCTTCGCCACGCGCAACCACGTGAACGACGGCCATTGGTATGCCAACTTCGGCTACTACTGCGACGGCCCCGCACGCACGACGTACGGCGGCCAGGGACGGCTCTGCGCGTGGGACCTCCGCACCGGCGCGCTGCGCCTCCTGGTGGATGATCCCGCAGGGGCGGTGCGCGATCCCTGCGTACATGAAGACGGAACAAAGATTGTCTTTGCCTACCGCCCTGGCGGCACCCCCCACTATCACCTTTACGAGATACATGCCGACGGCTCCGGTCTGCGCCAACTCACCGATGGCGGTTACGATGACATCGAGCCTTGCTATCTACCCGACGGCGGCATCGTCTTTGTCTCCAGCCGCGCGCGCCGCTGGGTCAACTGCTGGCTCACGCAGGTCGCGACCGTTCACCGGTGCGAGGCTGACGGCAGCCGCATCCGGATGCTCTCCGCCAACATCGAGCACGACAACACGCCCTGGCCGCTGCCGGACGGCCGCCTGATCTACACGCGCTGGGAGTACATCGACCGCAGCCAGGTGAACTACCACCACCTCTGGACCATGAATCCGGACGGCACGCAGCACAGCGTGTTCTTTGGCAACCTGCATCCCGGCGGCCTTTTTATCGACGCCAAACCGATCCCGGGCTCTACCGACGTGCTCTTCATCGACTCGCCCGGACATGGCAGCGTGGAGCATCGGGGGTTCGTCGCGCGCGTATCGGCCAAGCACGGTCCGGATGCCGCCCACAACCTGCAACGCATCAGCACGCAGCCCTCGTTTCGTGACCCCTGGGCGCTAACTCCTGATCTCTATCTGGCCGCACGCGACCGCGAGCTGGTGTTGATGGACGACCGCGGCACCGAATCCGTGCTTTTCACGCTGCCGGCCGCTTTCGCGGACTGCTGGCTCCACGAGCCCCGGCCTCTGGCAGGACGCGCGCGTGCGCCGCTCCTCGCGGACAAGACCGACTGGTCGCAGCCTGATGGCATCTTTATTCTCGAGAACGTCTACCAGGGTCGGCAGATGGCCGGCGTCGAAAAAGGCACTGTCGCCAAACTCATGATTCTTGAAACGCTGCCCAAACCCATCAACTTCACCGGCGGCATGGATCCGCTCAGTTACGTCGGCACCTTCACGTTGCCGCGCGTGCTGGGCACCGTGCCTGTCGAGCCTGACGGCTCCGCCTACTTCACCGCCCCGGCTTTGCGCCCTCTCTTTTTCATCGCTCTGGATGGCAGTGGCCGCGCCGTCAAACGCATGCAGAGTTTCACGCAGGTCATGCCGGGCGAGAGGCTGGGCTGCACCGGCTGCCATGAGCCGCGCGCCAGTGCGCCATACCCGTATGACGCCGCGGGCGCCGTCAGCGCGTCGCGCCGGGCGCCCTCCCGCATCGATGCCGGCGACCGGGCCTTCGACGTGCCGGATTTCCCGCGCCACGTGCAGCCGGTTCTCGACCGGCACTGCGTGCGCTGCCACAACCCCGACAAACGGGCGGGCGGCATCGACCTGTGTGGCGATCATGGACCGATGTTTTCAATGGGATACTACTCCCTGGTAACACACGGCCTCGTGGCCGATGGACGCAACTATGCTAAAAGCAACTACGCGCCTTACGCGTTAGGCAGCGGCGGCAGTCGGCTGATGACGAAGCTGAAGGGAACCCATCACGACGTCAGACCGTCTCCGCAGGATATCGCCGCGATCGCGCTGTGGCTGGATGCCAGCGCACCCTATCCCGGCACGTATGCCGCGCTGGGCTGCGGCATGATCGGCGGCTACGCGCAAAACGAGCAGACACTCGAGAACGATGCCGCGTGGCCGACAACGCGAGCGGCACAGCCTTTTTTCGAGCAGCAGTGCGCCACCTGCCACACGCAGACTTTCAAACCCTTGCCCCGCACGTTGAGCGACGAAAACGGGCTCAGTTTCTGGATGCCCAAGATGGATGATCCGCGTTTGCGTCACAGCCGCCATGCGCTGTTCAACTTGACGCGGCCGGACAGGTCGCTCTACCTGCGTGCGCCGCTAGCCGTGTCGGCCGGAGGCTTGGGCCTTTGCACCAACACGGCAGGACAGGTCGTGTTTGCATCCGCCGACCAGCCCGGCTACCGCGCGCTCTACGCCATGATCGACGCCGGCAGGACGCGCCTCGCCGCCATCAAACGCTTTGACATGCCGGGTTTCCGTCCGCGTCCCGAATACTTGCGCGAAATGAAACGGTACGGCATCCTTCCCGCCGCTTTTGACGAGGTGAATGAGGAGGCCGACCCGTACGCGATCGACCGCCGCTATTGGGATTCGTTCATCTACTGCCCGACCAAACCTTCCGTCCGCTGATTTTTACCCTTTGCTCACCGCGCCCCGCCCGCTACACTACGCTGATCTTTTTTAGGAGCCGTTCGATGAAACCGTTGTTTATTGTCCTGTCTGCGCCATCAGGCGCCGGCAAAACTACGTTGTGCGATCTCTTGCTGCAAAATTACCCCGAGCTGTGTTATTCGGTCTCCTGTACAACGCGCGAACCGCGCGTGAATGAAGAGGATGGCGTGGATTACCATTTCCTGCCGGTAGAAAGTTTTAAACGCATGATCGCTGAAGGCGCATTTCTTGAGCATGCCTTGGTCCACGACAACTATTACGGCACGCTCAAACAGCCCGTTTATGACGTGCTGCGCGAAGGCCAGTGCATGTTGCTCGACATTGACGTCGAGGGCGCCGGACAGATCCGCGACACCGTGCGCGGGCTTCCCGCTGGAGATCCGCTCAGAGAGGGGTTCATCGACATCTTCATCTCGCCGCCCTCGATCGCAGATTTGAAGGACAGGCTGGAAGGCCGCGCGACCGACTCCAGCGAGGTGATCGCAAAACGGCTCCGCAATGCCGAAAAAGAGATGGCACGGGCCGGCGAATACATGTTCCGCGTCACCAATGACGATCTGGACATCGCGTTCCGCCGCCTGTGCGACATCATCAACACCAAAGCCGAACTGATCTGACCGCCGGAGGCAACATGTCCACCATCCTGCTGGGAGTCACCGGATCGATCGCCGCCTACAAGGCGTGTGAACTGACGCGTCTGTTTGTCAAAAGCGGGCATGCCGTGCATGTGCTCATGACCGACGCGGCCACGCGGTTTGTGTCGCCGCTGACCTTTCGGACGCTCTCCCGCAATCCGGTGTCAGCCGGCTTGTTCGATGCCCCCGATGAGTGGGTGCCCGGACATATCTCGCTGGCGGAGCGTGCGGATGTGTTGGTTGTCGCGCCCTGCACGGCCAATGTGATCGCCAAGCTGGCGCACGGGCTGGCGGATGATATCCTGACCTCGACTGCGCTGGCGTCCCGCGCGCCGCTCGTGATCGCGCCCGCCATGAATACCGGCATGTGGGATCATCCCGCCACGCGGGCGAACATGAGCCTGCTTGCATCGCGCGGCGCGACGTTTGTCGATGCCTGCACCGGCGATCTGGCGTGCGGCACGTCCGGCAAGGGACGCATGGCGGAGCCGCAGGCCGTTTATGACGCCGTCCTGCGACGGCTGGCCGCATGCGGGACCGTCAGCTCTTGAAGAAAACCATCGTGCCGACCGGAATCTTGGCGTCGTCGACTTTGTTGCCCGGCACCAGCACGCCTTCAATCAGGAAGAACGTGTCCGCAGACCGCCACCGGTTGCCGCAGATCGCGGTCGCCAAGCGGTTCGGCGCAATCGGCCCGCCCACCGAATACCCCACCAGCACCTTGGTGCCATAAGGCAGTTTCAGCACCTCTTCGGGGCTGAGCTGGCTGCCGCGCACATACTTGCCGTCCGGGCGAACATAGAGCGTCGTGAAGCGCCTGACCTCATCTCCCGCGATGTCCTGAGCTTTGCCGTTGACGCCGATGACTTGATAGGTCTCCAGCCGGTTTTCCCGAACATCGGCGCGCACTGTGATCCGCGTACCGACCGGCAACTGCTTAAAGTCTGCAATCTGATTGCCAAATTTCTTGGAGCCGTCCGGGAACGTGTAGAGCGTCGTTTTGTCGTTGTACGCATCCCGCGCGACATCCCACGCGCTGCGCCCTTTTGCGATCACATTGTCATCCGTCCTGGCGATTGCGACAGGCCCTGCCGCCACAGCCGCAGGCCCTCTGCCATAAAGGACTTGCGCGAGATACGCATCCCCGACAACCAGTCTGCGCGCTTTGACGTCCGGATCGGAGGCCGGTCGCGACTTCAGGTTCAGCCGGCTGCGCACGGACGGCAACGCGAACATCATGCCGCAACGCTTGCGCCCGCGGTGGCTGCGCTTGTGCCATTTGTTCGGCGCGCCGTACGCGACATGCGCGTGTGCAATCACGTTGTGGTCGGGGATCTTGTAGATGTGCTTGAGTTCGCCGATCAAATCCGCCAGCGACCGGTATTGTGCTGCGGACAGCGGCTTGTTGTGATACCCGCACATTTCAATGCCGACCGAAAACTCGTCCACGTTGGCGCGCCCGTTCCACATGCTGCGCCCCGCGTGGTAGGCCTCGCGGCGATGGTCGACAATCCGGTAGACGCGGCCACCTTCGTCGATGCAGTAGTGGCATTCGCCAAGATCGCTCAATTTTCGCAACGCGCTGCGCGAGGGCGCCTCCGTGGTATGCAGAATGATCAGCGACGTCGCCTTGCGCACCGACCGCTCGCGATTGCGCGGGCTGTAATACTGATTGTCAAACTGAATCACCGCCCACGCCCGCGACGTCGCCAGCCCAAAACCGGCGAGCCACAGGGCGAACATCCTCCGTCTAACCACGGTAAATCCCCCTTTTCCTGTTAGGCGGTCCACACTGTTAACCCACGCTTGGGGTTAAACAGACTACAACGTCCAATCCGGTCGCCCTGAGATAAGATTAATCGCCGTCATCTCCTTGGGAATGTCCAGCCCCAGCAAGGCCAACACGGTCGGCGCGACATCACTCAGCTTACCGGACGGGACAAGCTTCACTCCGACCGCATCCTTCGCGACATAAAAGCAC
>MWEJ01000143.1 GCA_002071025.1 Verrucomicrobia bacterium ADurb.Bin070
CACACGCTCGTGACGGTCCATGAATTCAGTCTGGAGACGCGCGCGCGCTGTGAACTCGTCATAGCCCTCTTTGATCTTGGCGACACTCGCCTTGAGGGCCTCGTCATTCTCGCAGGTGATATCTGCCGTGCCCATCCAGGCGTTACCCTTGTCGAGGAAGTTGGAATAGTAGTAGAAGAACGGCCGCCCGCCGAACTCGGTCAGCATCAGGCGCGTGGCAGCATCTTTGATCGTATAGTTGCAGGTGGGCGGGAACGGGTTGCTCAGGATGATGCCGTGATAGACCAGTTGCCAGAAGGGCACGAAGCGGTCGACCATCGGGTGCGGCTTGGGCGGCACGATAGAGGCATAGAGCGCGTAATCCAAGACGCCGCAACAGAAGTCATGGCCGCCCTCCGAGGCGGCACCGCCGAACGCAGACTGTGCTCCTGCCAGCATGTTCCCGACCCAGCGGGCGGCCTGATTGCGGTTGACGGGATGGCGCGGGTCATAACAGGGGCGCGGCGGCACAACCGTCACCACATCCGTGTAATGCAGGCCACGAAACCCGAGATCGGCGATCGCGAGCATATCCTTCTGCTGAAAACGCTCGTAGGCGCGCTGCGGGCAGATATTGTACATCCGGCCGCCGCTCCATGCCGAATGGGTGGACAGGGCTCCGTCCGGGTTTTTGGCGATAAATTCCGCATCCCATGAGTCGGCGATCATGTAGGCGTCCGAATTGTTGTTGTGGCAGACAATCTGAAAGCCCATCGCCTGCGCCTTCTTGATCAACGCCCTGAGTTTCACCTCGCCGCCCAACTGTTCTTCGACCGGGAAAAGATCCGGATAGCGTCCGTCGTGCCCCTTCTGATTCCACCCCACAAGGCAGACTTCCGCACGGTCAACCCCCTGCCGTCTGAACTCGTCCAGAATATCGCCGACGCGGTCAAAGGTCACCGCGACCTTCATGGGCGGCTCGGTGTGTCTAGTCTGGTGCTCCACGGGCGTGGGCACGGGTTTCCATCCTTGCCGGATACGCACTTCCAGACTGCGTGCGGCATAAGCCAGTTCGGGGCGTGTTTTCAGCCGTTCTTTGAGCGGCACGCAGGCTTTACGCGCCAGTTGATAGTCGCGGTATTTGCGGGCCATGCCCGAATAGTCCGCCTGCGCGCCTTTCAGAAGATGATACGCCACCGTAAGATCGTCATACGCCGGCAGGCCCCGATATTCGAAACGCGGCAGAATGGTGTAGCGCCCGTCTTTCGCGGTGGTCATCAGCGTGAAGTCATAAGGCGTGCCGGTCACGATCGCCACAAAAGTCGAACGGGGATTCTTCATGCCGAAGATCGGCATCGGCATGGCGCCGCGCGCCGTTCTTTGGCCGTTCTGCTCGCGGAAGGTGCCGTATTCACCGTTCGGCATGATGAAGTAGCCCTCCTCTCCCGTTTGCGCCGCCGCAAAATCCGGCAGGACGGTCACGGTGTCGAGACCCGGCGGCAACTCCGCTTGCGGAATATGCACGCGCACGACATTCGCCGCGTCCGGTTCAATCGTCAGGGCTTTCTTTTCGATCCGCTTGTCGGCGAAGGTGTACACGATCTCCACCTGCGCAGACATGACGCAACACGCGCACGCGGAAACGGCGATGCAGACTGCATGCTTCTTCATCGTTTCTCCTTGCTCAATCGTTTCAACAAAAAATCCTGGGGAGCTACCTTTACACCCCCTCGTCATGGGACAGACAAAATCAATCGATCAGCGGATTGACTTTGCCCTCCGTCTTGTCCGTGCCGTAGTTGTCCCGTTTGTTGTAGGTGATGTACGCCTCAAAATCCTCGATCTTGCCGTTTTTCTCATAAAACTCGACCACTTCCGGCGTCAGTTCATACGGTTTCGAGCGGTCGATCTCCCATTGCGGATCCGAACGGAACTCATTCTTGAAGAGATTCTTGATCTTGCGGCGCTCTTCGAGGTGCACCATGCAGGCTCGGATGCAGCCGCACGCGCCTTCGATGGCGCGGCCGTAGCCGTACATGCGGGGATATTCGCCTTCGAACGGGCTCAGCTCTCTGTTCGTTCCACCCTGAATGCCTTTCTCGCACGCCAACGGATCAAGCTTGTTCCACTCCAGCTCATGCCCGGCGACCGTGACCTTCACCGCTTCGTCCATGCTGATGGCGTTGCCGTGGCAGTGCTTCACGCAGAGCTTGCAGCGGTCGCAGATCTTCCCTTCGAAGATCGGATCCGGCTCCAGCTCGGCATCGGTCAGCAGGATGGCGAAGCGCTGGCGCGGCCCGAACTCCGGCGTGAGAAAAACCTTGCTCCAGCCGATCTCGCCCAGACCGGCGAGATAGGCCGCGAGGCGAAAATGTACCAGCACATCGGGGTAGGGCTTGCCGTCCGCCGCCGGCCGGCTCCACCCTTTGCGGAAATTGCCGGTCACCGGATTGATGGCCTCGCCGCCGTTGGCGTTGAGCATGGGAATGGTTTCGTATCCCTCGTCCTCGAGCAGGCGCGTCAGGTTCCACAGCACCATCGGCCCGTACACCTGATTCAGCGCGGCGTACCCCATCGAGGGGTAAGTGCTGAAGAGCGTTCCCTCCTCGATCCCGCGCAGCGTGCCGCGCGCGATGCGGAACCCCAGCACGATCATCGACTTCGCGCCGGGAAAAATGTAGCGCGCGTCCATCTGTTTGGGCGCGCCCTCGAACCGGCTCATCGGCGCGATGCCGACCAGGTCGGCGCCGAGCCTCCTGGCGTGATCCTTGACTTCTTTTGCATTCATGGCATTTATCCTTCTTTCGATTGTTTTACCGACAAGACCTTAAAGAGCGTGATCGTCGCGACCAGCGCCACACCGGCCAAGCAGGCAGACCGCGCATAGAAACCATACAGCCCCGCCCCGACGGCGAACATGACGGCATAGACCGCGCAGCAGGCGAGGGACATACAGAGCAGACCGGACGGCACTGGCCAGGCCTCAGCGGACCGGGCAATGGGCGTGCCCAAGGCCGCCGCGCGCGCCTCGATCTTTTTCCAGCCCGGCCCGCCCGCGCGGATCAGCGTGCAGAAACGGAAAAGCGTCTGGTCATCCACCGGACGGGTCAGCAGCGTGACGCCGACCCACGCGACGGTCGTGACAACGATGCCGATCACCAGCCGCTGCCACTGGGCTACAGGCGGACCGCCCAGATGCGGATAGACCAGTTGGAAGAATACAGCCACGCAGAACGAGACCGCCATGGCCGTGATCTCGCTGAAAGCATTGATCCGCCACCAGAACCAGCGCAGCAGGAAAAGCAGGCCCGTGCCCGCGCCGATTTGCAGCACCAGGTCGAAAGCGGTTTTGGCGCTCTCGAGAAAGGGCGCCAGCAGGCAGGCCAGCACCATCAGGCAGACCGTGGTGATCCTGCCGACCAGCACCAGTTGGCGCTCCGTGGCCTCAGGCTTGACAAACCGCTTATACATGTCGTTCACCACGTAGGACGCCCCCCAGTTCAGGTGGCAGGCGAGGGTGGAGAGCAAAGCTCCCAAGAGCGAGGCCACGACCAGTCCGGCAATCCCGGCCGGCATCAGGGTCAGCATGGCCGGATAGGCGAGGTCGTGCCCCATGATGCGCGCGTCCACGTTCGGAAAGGCGGTTCGCAAGGCATCCAGATCAGGGAAGACCAGCAGCGAGCAGAAAGCGACAATATACCAAGGCCAAGGGCGCAGGCCGTAATGCACGGCATTGAAAAACAGCGAGGCACCCACCGACTGCCGCTCGTTCTTGGCCGAGAGCATGCGCTGCGCGATATAGCCGCCGCCGCCGGGCTCCGACCCCGGATACCAGACGTTCCACCACTGGATCGCCACCGGAATGATGAAAACCGAGACCAGCAGGTCGGTGTCGGCAAAATCCGGCAGGAACCGCAGTTTCGGAATGATGTCCGGATGCGTGAACAGGTTGGCGACGCCGTTGACCTGCGGCAATCTGACGGCGAACACAGCCGCGGCCAACGAACCGATCAGAACCACGGCAAACTGGAAGAAGTCGGCAATGACGATGCCGCGCATGCCGCCCAGCGCGCTGTAGATGACGGTGACGACCGCAGTGATCAGGATGATGGCCAACGGAGAGATGTCAAACATCACAACGCCGATCTTGATGGCGCCGAGGATCACCAGAGCCGTGGTGATCGTGTTGAAAAAGACGCCCAGATACAGGGCGCGGAACCCGCGCAGGAAAGCGGCGGCTTTGCCGCTGTAACGCAGTTCGTAGAACTCAATGTCGGTCTTGGCGCCGGTGCGGTGCCAGAGCTTGGCGTAAACAAAGACCGTCAGCATCCCGGTCAGCAGGAAGGCCCACCAGACCCAGTTGCCGGAAATCCCGTTCTTGCGGATGATCTCGGTGAAGAGATTCGCCGAGTTGGTCGATGTGGTCGCCGCGCACATCGAGATGCCCAGCAGCCACCACGGCATGGCGTTGCCCGACAGGAAGAATTCCTTGGAACTGGAGCCCGCGCGCCGGGAGGTCACGCCCCCGATCACGATCAGCACCGCGAAAAAAAACACGATAATCAGCCAGTCGACGAGAGTCAGCATATGGCGCGTCCTTGTTTATTCAAACCGGATATCCCCAAAAAATTCAGGCCGGTGATAGTCCGGCGCCGGCGTGTGGACCGGGAGCCATGTGACGTAGTGCTTGACCGACACCCCGCTGTTGCATGTATACGCATTCGCCCGCGCCGTGCGACCGCTCAGGTCGGTCAATGCGTCAAAAGCGAAACAGGCGGTCGGCACGCGCGCCGTCAATGTCCAGGTGACATCCCCCGCCCGCTCGGAGAATGGCTCGCGCCCCAGCGACGTCAGAATCTCCAGTCGCTGCATCAGAGACAGCGGCACATGCCTCCGGTTCGCACGCCGGGGCCCGTATCCCAGATGCGGCGTGCCGATGCAGTTCATTTCGAGGTTGTAGTAGGCCTCGTTGTCGAACGAGATAAAAAATTCGACGCAACTGTCCATGTGGACATCGCCGTGAACGCGCGTCTGCTGCCCCAGCACGCGCGCCTCGCGCACCGAGAACGCCAGCCACAGTTCGTCACCGGCATGGCCGATGCGGAACGAGACCTGCGGACACTCCGGATACTGGGGCCAGTTGACGCAGGCCACGCGGTTCTCCGTTGTCTCGGTATTCAGACGTTCAGCGATGTCGGCCAGACACATGCCCGGCGCGGCGCTAAACTTTTTTACCACCAGAGGTTCCATTCCACGTCTCCTTTTTACCGGTGCTGCAACAGCAACGTTTCCCCTTGGCGGACAGGCACTTCTGTCGTCACACCTGGTCCGTAGCGCCGGCCGCTGTAAAGATCGTGTGTGGTTCCTGACTGCGGCCAGGACACAGTCAACGTGCCGTTTGTCAGCGCGTGGATGCTTGCCAAGTCCCGATGGGCCCAAACGGAGGCGTCGGATTCCGTATAGAGATGGACACCGCTGATTTGCGCCAGACCACGGATCAGTTCAGGCGTTAACGCCGGGACCGCCAGAAACACATCTTTCCCCTCGCGTGTCTCGCGAAGCGCCAGCGCGGGGCTGCCGTCGGGTAAAGTCGCCAGAATCCGGTCGCCTGGCGCAGGAAGGATGCTGAAGAGCGGACAGATGTTCGTGGTGACTCCCCATGCCTTGGAGAGCCCCAACAAAGCCTTCCCGTCGGCGGTCGGCGTAGCCGCCGCCTTGGCCAACTGAACCGGTTTGACGCTGAAACCGGTCACCTCTTTGATGCCGTCGATCGAAAAACCTGTCGGACGCAGGTATCCCGGCGCGTGGCACCAGACACGCATCGTGCCCGGTACGCGGTTTTTCCGCAACCCCTCGCGCTGCGCATCTGTCAGCGACCAAGCCGCCAGGAAAAACTGCAAGGGCGCGTTCAAGCGGCCTGACGCCACATCATCCAGCAGCACTTGCCCATATGGCGCGCCGCACCGACCAAAGGCAGCACGCGACTGATAGAGCAACGGAAACGCCAACCGACGCGAATCACCTGAGAGATGGTTGACGCTGTCTTCGTCCGCCACCGCGAGGATCTGCGGCGCGTAGGGCTTGTCCGAATTCAAGCGTTCGTTCTCTACCGGATTGAGTCGCTGTTGGATCTGCCACATGGTGGGGTCGTCATGCCAACCCATGTCACGAATATCCAGCCACCAGTCGGCGAAGCCCCGGATCAACGCCTGACCGCGGTTGCGCCGCAAAATATCGATCGACTGCTCGGGCGTTGTCGCGCCCCCCAGGCCCAGCGTCTGCGCAAGATGGGTGCGGCAATCGTCTTCATTCAGCCAGAGTTTGCCCGCCGCGTGAACGCTTTCCGTCACGGTCATGGAGGGCGACGAACAAGCCCAGGCGCGATCGGTATAGCTCAAGGGCGCACAGAGAATGTCGATGTCATCGCTCGCCAAGACACGCGACAGCGCATAGTGCCCCGTTTCGTGCGCGGATGTCCTGATCATACCCATTTCGAAAATATACCCGTAAAGAAAGAGAACAAGCTTCTTACCGTCTGTACCGCGACGGCAGGCGGCGGCAAGGTCGAGGATCGTATCGGCCATTTGTTCCTGACGGAAACGCGCAAAGGCGATCAGATCGGCCTCGGCAACAGGATCGCGCAGCGTGCCGTTGGGGGATCCATGGCGCAGCGCGGCCGCAGGGACAGGAACCACATCGGCATCCGGCCTTCCGCGTTGCTTCTGCCACTGGCGCCACACTCGCTCGGTTACAGGGTCATAGCCACTGAGCGCCAGATCCTGCGACTTCTCGTAGTACCATTCGTAAGTGCCTTGCCCCAGCGGCAAAAGACCGGCGAAGTTCTTTGGGAAGGTCTCGCACAGATGACGGCACAGCTTCTCAAGATGCGCGGCCATATCCCGCCGATACTCGCGGCTGTTGACCGTGCATTTGGCCCCTTTGCTCCCGTCCTCGTAGGTCATCATCGTCTCGGGATGCCGCTTGCGCCACCACGCAGGCGCATCCACTTCGACGCGCGGCACGATCAACGCATCGGGAACCAGTGCGATCACATGCCGGAAATACGCGTCAATCGGCGTCCAGTCCTGCTCCTTCTCGGGCGGCTCAAAACAGGTCGGCATCTGCAAATGGCAGAGTCGGACCCCCGCCTCACGCGCCATTTTCAACTGGCTGTCAAAAATATCGCCCACCGGTGGCCCGAGCGGTTGCCAGCGGCCATCTTCCGTCCGCTGCGCCAGCACGTTGACCAGTGCGCGCACAGAGGAGCGGATTTTGAAACTGCACCGGCAGCGTGTTCCCGCAGGCAGTTTCAGCGCCCCCTCACGGGTGCGCAACTGATAGGTGGGCCACCAGCCTGAGACCATCCCCTGAACGCTGACGCTCACCCCCTCCGGCGTCCATCGAGTCGTCACCTTCGGTTCGGTCCGCTTCGGAGCCTTCTCCTGATAGGTGGACCACACCGCGGCAAAGGTCTTCTCGTCCTCAAAACTTCCGGCGACGAGGCGCTCTTCGCCGCTCGCCAGATCCGTCACCCGAATATCTTTCATCAAGAACTCGGCGGCATCATTGAATTGGATTTTGATCCTCGCCGGCTCCGTACCCGCCGCGCCGGTGTCAATTTCGAAAGCGACCTCACGCCAATCGGTATCGGTCCGATGCGACCAGGCGAGATGCCCCCCAAAGAAGCGCGGCGGAATCGGCTTCCCATCCACATGGATGCGTGGCCCGCCCGGTGTCTGCCTAACCCGGACGTCAACTTGGCGTTCTCCGCTTCCACGATACAAACTCAGGCAGCCGCATAAGGCGCATACGGCGCACAGCATGGCGGCAACTTGTTTGTTCATGCGCGGTACGTTCATTGAAACGTATCCTTTTCGTTTAAAGGTGGAATCTGTGTGGCCTCGCGGGCCAGTCTGATGACGTCCGTGCCGCGATGCACCAGCAGAACCGCCGACAGCTTTCCCTTAGGCGCGGCGAAAGACGCATGGGTTGCGGATTCGTTCACGTCCAAACCGTTCACGTGTTCCGCGATCACCGCGACGGCCGCTTCACGGACCGGCCCGAGCGCG
>MWEJ01000144.1 GCA_002071025.1 Verrucomicrobia bacterium ADurb.Bin070
CTCGCGGTTGCAGTGCTGACCGGCGAACACCCCGTTCTCGTCGAGCACGTACGCGATGCCGCCGCTCATGCCGGCGGCAAAGTTGCGGCCGGTCGGCCCCAGCACCACGACACGTCCGCCGGTCATGTATTCGCAGCCATGATCGCCGACCCCTTCCACAACCGCATCCGCGCCGCTGTTGCGCACGCAGAAACGTTCGCCGGCGAGACCGCGAATAAATACCCGGCCCTGCGTCGCGCCGTACAACGCCACATTGCCGGCAATGATATTCTCTTCCGCGACATAACCGGCGTTGCGCGGCGGGTAAAGGATCAGGGTGCCGCCTGAGAGGCCTTTGCCGAAATAGTCATTGGCGTCACCCTCGACCTCCAGGGTCAGGCCCGGCGCGGCAAAGGCGCCGAAGCTCTGCCCGCACGTCCCGGTACAGCGCACATGCACCGTGTCGTCCGGCAGGCCGCGCGCCCCGTATTTCTTGGAGATCACACTGCTCAGCAGCGTACCGACCGTCCGGTTGACATTGCGGATCTTGACCTCAAGCCGCACCGGCGCGCCGCCCTCCAGCGCCGGCTCGGCCTGCCGGATCAAATCGTGATCCAGCGCGGCCGCCATGCCATGATCCTGCCGCCGCGTGCAGCGGCGTTCTTCCGGTGCCGACGGTACATGCCGCAGGATCGCCGAAAAATCTAAACCGCTCGCCTTCCAGTGCTCGGCGGCCTGCCGCGCGTCGAGCAGATCGCTGCGCCCCACCATCTCATCCACGGTGCGGAAGCCCAGCTCCGCCATGACACGACGGAAATCTTCGGCGATGAAACGCATGAAGTTGACCACATACTCCGGCTTGCCGGTAAACTTTTTGCTGAGCCGCGGATCCTGCGTGGCGATGCCTTGCGGGCAGGTGTTGAGGTGGCAGACGCGCATCATGACGCAGCCCATCGTGACGAGCGGCGCGGTGGCGAACCCGAACTCTTCGGCGCCCAGCAGACAGGCGACCGCCACATCGCGGCCGCACATCAGCTTGCCGTCACACTCCAGTCGTACGCGGTCGCGCAATTTGTTGACGAGCAGCGTCTGCTGCGCCTCGGCCAACCCCAGCTCCCACGGCAGCCCCGCATGCTTGACCGACGTCATCGGCGACGCGCCGGTTCCTCCGTCCCACCCGCTGATCAGGATCAGATCGGCCTTGCCTTTCGCCACGCCCGCGGCAATCGTCCCCACCCCGGCCTCCGACACGAGCTTGACGCTGATGCGCGCGTCGGGATTGGCGTTCTTCAGGTCGTGGATCAGTTGCGCCAGATCTTCGATCGAGTAGATGTCATGATGCGGCGGCGGTGAGATCAACTGCACGTACGGTGTCGAAAAACGCGTGGCCGCAATCCACGGATAGACCTTCTCGGCGGGGAGCTGTCCGCCCTCGCCCGGCTTGGCCCCCTGCGCCATCTTGATTTGCAGCTCACGGGCATTGACCAGATAGTGACTGGTCACGCCGAAGCGCCCGGACGCCACCTGCTTGATTTGACTGATGCGCCAGTTGCCCGCAGCGTCGGGACGGAAGCGTTCCGGCGCTTCACCGCCCTCGCCGCTGTTACTGCTGCCGCCGATGCGGTTCATGGCGATCGCTAACGTCTCGTGCGCCTGGCGGCTGATAGAGCCGTAGGACATGGCACCGGTCTTGAAACGCTTCACGATGGCAGTCCACGGCTCCACCTCATCCAGCGGCACGGGCGGCATCGCTTTCTTGAAGCTGAACAGGCCGCGCAGCGTAAAGAGGTTCGCCTGTTCGCCGCACAGCGTCGCCACATATTTGTCGAACAGCTCGCGATCATTCTGACGCACGGCCTGCTGAAGCAGCGCGATGGTCGCCGGGTTATACAAATGCGCTTCGCCGTCCCGACGCCACTGGTAGACGCCCCCCGGCGACAAATCCATGCCGCCTGACACGCCGGACCCTAGAAAGGACGCATGATTTCGGCTCGCCTCTTCGGCAATCTGCGCGAGTCCAACCCCTTCCACGCGCGACACAGTGCCGGTGAAATAGCGCTGTGTCACCTCGCTGTTCACGCCGACAATCTCGAAGATCTGTGCGCCGCAGTAGCTCTGCAGCGTGGAGATGCCCATTTTCGACATCACTTTCAGCAGGCCCTTCCCGACGGCCTTTACGTAGTGGGCGCAGGCTTCCTCCGGGTCATCGTCCAAATAGAGCTTGCGCGCGCACAAGTCGCGCAGCGTGGCCAAGGCGAGATAGGGACAGACCGCATCCGCGCCGAATCCGATCAGCGCGGCACTATGATGCACCTCGCGCGCATCACCTGAATCCGCGACCAGCGCCACATGCGTGCGGAGCTGGCGACGGACCAAATGCTGATGCACAGCCGACAGCGCCAGCAGGGACGGAATAGGCGCACGTTGAGAATCGGCCGCGCGGTCCGAAAGAATCAGAAAGCTCCGGCCTTGCATGACGGCCTTCTCGGCTTGACCGCACAGCGCATCCAGCGCCTGCTCAAGGGCAGGGCCATCCCCTGCGACGTCAAAGACCGTCGGCAGCACCGCGCTGCGGACCACCCCGTTTTCCGCATCGCGGATGCGGTTCAGCTCATTTTCGTTGATAATCGGCTGCGCCAGCCGCAAGACGCCGCACTGCTCAGGCCCTTCATCCAAAAGGTTGCCGCGCTTCCCCACGTAGGTTTGCAGCGAGGTCACCAGCTCTTCGCGGATCGCATCCAGCGGCGGATTGGTCACCTGCGCAAACAGTTGGTGGAAATAGTCGAAGAACAGACGGGGCCGTTCTGAAAGGACAGCCAACGGCGCGTCGTTCCCCATGGATCCCGTCGGCTCGGCGCCTTGGCGCCCCATCGGCGCCAGGGTGATTTTCAAATCCTCCATGCTGTAGCCGAAGAGGCGCTGACGCGCCGCCAGCGCCTCGCCCGCCAGCGACAGCCGTCCGTCCTCGCGCGGCGTGGGCAGGTCGTCAAGCTCCAGCAGCGTGCGCTGAAGCCACGTTTGATAGGGCTTGCGGGCGCATAGCTCCGCCTTGATCTCGTCGTCATCGACAATGCGCCCCTGCCGCGTATCAACCAAGAACATGCGCCCGGGCTGAAGACGTCCTTTGCGTTCGACGTTTTCCGGCGCAATCTCCAACACGCCGGTTTCGGAGGCCATGATGACCAGCCCGTCTTTGGTCACGGTGTACCGAGAAGGCCTGAGCCCGTTGCGGTCCAGCACGGCACCGATCACCTCGCCGTCTGTGAAAGGGATCGAGGCCGGTCCGTCCCAGGGTTCCATCAGGCAAGCGTGATATTCATAAAACGCCTTTTTCTCGGCGGCCATCGTCGCGTGATGGTGCCACGCCTCCGGGATCAACATCAGCACGGCATGCGGCAAGGAGCGGCCGGCGTGATAAAGCAGTTCAATCGCATTGTCCAGAATCGCCGAGTCGCTGGCCCCCTCCGTGAGAATCGGAAACAGCCGATCAAGGCCGGTGCCGAGCAGTTCGGAACGGAACAGCCCCTGCCGCGCTCTCATCCAGTTCAGGTTGCCGCGCAGCGTATTGATCTCGCCGTTATGACTGATGAAGCGGAACGGCTGGGCCAGTGGCCAAGACGGAAACGTGTTGGTGCTGTAGCGTTGATGGACGAGCGCCAGTCCCGAGGCCACCCGCGGATCACGCAGTTCAGGGTAGAAGTCCGCCACCCGGAACGAACGCATCAGTCCTTTGTAGACGAGGGTCCGGGACGAACAGCTCGGCAGATAAAAAGCGCCGTCGCCGGCCAGTCCGGTACGCCAGACCTCGTTTTCCGCCACCTTGCGCGCGATAAAGAGCTGCCGGTCAAGACGGTTGCGCGCCACACGGCCGCATCCGACAAAGACCTGGCGGACAACCGGCAACGTGCTGCGTCCCAACTCCCCCACCGCTTCCGGACAGACCGGCACATCGCGCCATGCCAATACCTCCAAGCCTTCAGCCGTGAGGCACACTTCGAGCGTCCGCTCGCAGCGCGCGCGGCAGGCGGGGTCCTGCGGAAGGAAGACCATGCCCACTCCGTACGCCCCGGCCTCGGGAAGTCCGGCGACCTCCTCGCTGAAAAAAGCATGCGGCACTTGCAGCAGAATGCCTGCGCCATCCCCCGTGTCCGGATCATAGCCGGTCGCGCCGCGGTGCTCCAGATTGGCCAGCACGTCGAGCGCCTTGACCACGATGTCATGGGATTTCTCGCCGCGCAGGCTGCAGACCATGCCCACGCCGCAGGCATCCCGCTCGAAGGAAGGATCATACAAACCGTGCTGCGGCGGCCCACATTCTTTTTGTTCGTGCCTCATTCACACCTCATGCCGTTGCCGGCCGCTATTGCATCATCACGCCGTAGCGGTGATGACGGTCTTCCAACTGATCCGGGCCGCTGCGCTCAAGCGCATGTTTACACACCACATGCTCGGTGCCGCAGACATACCGCCCGGTAAAACAGCCGTAACAGTAATGCCCGGCGTTCGCCAAGGCCGACTTCAATCCGTCGAGGCTGAGATACCCCACCGAGTCCGCGCCGCACAGCGCGCAGATCTGCTCTTCTGTGCGGCCGGCGGCCACCAGGTCGTTGGTCTCCGGGAAATCAATGCCGAAGTAACAGGGATGACGCGTGGGAGGACAGGCGATACGCACATGGACCTCGCGCGCGCCGGCTCGCCGCAGCACGCCGATACGTTTTTGAATCGTGTTGCCGCGGATAATCGAGTCGTCCACCACCACCACGCGCCGGCCAGCCACCGCCTCGGGCACCACGGCCAATTTGAGATCCACGCTACTGCTGCGGGACTTCTGGCTCGGCATGATAAAGGTGCGTCCGATGTAGTGATTCCTAATGAATCCCAGCTCGAATGGGATGCCGCTCGCGTGCGAAAATCCCAGAGCCGCCAGCACCCCGCTGTCCGGAATCGGCACGACCACATCCGCGTCGCAGGGCTGTTCCTGCGCGAGCGTACGGCCGATCGCCGTGCGCGTCGCATAGACGCTCTGCCCAAAGACATGGCTGTTCGGACGGGCGAAATAGATCTGCTCAAACACGCACTGCCCATACCCACCGACCGGCACATCGGCGAAACGCAGGCTCTTGACCCCGTTTTCGTCCAGCTTGATCAACTCGCCGGGGTTGACATCGCGCACATACTCCGCGCCGATCTGCTGCAGCGCGCACGTCTCGCTCGCCACCACATGTCCCTTACCCAGCCGTCCCAAGGAAAGCGGCCGTATGCCCCAAGGATCACGCGCGGCGTAAACGCAATTCGGGCGCGCGATCACAAAGGCAAACGAGCCGCAGAGTTCAGCCAATGCCGCCCGGATACGGTCGCGCTGCCCGAAATACGAAGGGTCGGCAAGCTGATGCAGCAGGATCTCGCTGTCGGTCGTGGTCTGAAAAATCGCGCCCTGCTTCTGGTAACGGTCACGCAGCTCGCCCGCGTTGACCAAATTACCGTTGTGGGCGATCGCCCACATCCCGTCACGGCATTCCGCCAAAAAAGGCTGCACGTTCACGGTTTTTGACGCGCCGGTCGTGGAGTATCGCACATGGCCGATGCCGATACGGCCGGGAAGATGTTCGGCAAAATCGCCGGTGAACACCTCGCTCACCAGCCCCATGCCTTTGCAGTAGTGGAGGATCTTGCCGTCACTGACAACCATGCCGGCCCCCTCCTGCCCGCGGTGCTGCAGGGCGAACAGGCCGTTATAGAGGGTCAACGCGGCATTGTCCACGCCATACACCGCCACCACGCCACAGGCCTCACGCGGCCCCTGTTGGTGACTGTCTTGGCCATCGTCACTGTCCTTGGATACACACATACGCATATACAACTAGCACACGATATGCCAAGCCCTTGAAATCGCATTTTTTTCGGGGTGAAACCGCTACTTTTTGCGTGCAGCTCGCACCGAACGACGCGCAGAATTGTCAACCGCCACAATTCTGTGGCTCATGTCGTCCTAACACGGCCGCGCGGCGACAATTTTGTATGTCAGGGCGTAGGCAGCAAACTGCAATCGCTGGCGCCGTCGCGCGTGTGCGCGGCCAAATCCTCCAGCGCGGCTCGCACCCCTTCCTCAAGCACCGGGTGATAGAACGGCATGCGCAGGATTTCCCGCACCGTCATGCGCTGCTGGATACACCAAGCCAACAGATGAGCAAGGTGCTCGGCTCCGGGCACGCAGAACTCCGCGCCCAGCAGGCGGCCGGTTTGCGGCTGCCCGTACAGACGGACCACACCCGCGTTGTCACCGCGGATGACCGCACGCGGCTGGTCAGAGAATTCCTCCTGCCCCAGCGCGATCGCATCGGGCTCCAGTTCGGCGTAACGACACCCCACACTCGCGATGTTGGGATCAGAAAAAACGATATGTAGCGGCGTGCGACGCTGATAACGCGTGGGCGCGTCCGCCACCGCGTTCCGGCCGGCGATCAGGCCGTCGTCCCACGCCTCGTGCAGAACAGGGTGGTCGGCGTTAGCATCGCCAGCCATGAACACCGGCAAATGGCCCACCTGCAGCGTCGCTGCATCGTACTCAGGAACACCATCCTTGCGTAGCGGCGTGTTCAGGGTTTCAAGCCCCAACGCATCCACATTCGGCTGCCGTCCTGTGGCCGCCAAGACCGCATCGACCGCACGGCGCTGCCCGCCCGAACAGACAACCAGATGCCCGTTCTCCTCGCTAATCGATACGGGATTGCCCCGCCACAGCGTCAGTTCGCCGCTCAGTGCTTCGGCCGCCGCATCCCGCACGACGGGATCCGTTATGCCGCCCAAATGAAGGGAGCGCGCCACGCCCAGCACCTCGACGCCCAGCCGCGCCATGGCTTGGCCCAGTTCCAAGCCGATCACGCCCAGCCCGATCACGGCGACAGAAGCCGGCAAGGCCTCTGCCTCGAAAAACGTATCACTGGTCCACAGACGGTCGCCAAACGCAGACCAAGCCTCAGGCACACGCGGGCGCGAGCCGGTCGCGATGATCACGCGCCGGGCGCGCACGCGCTTACCGTCGACCTCCAGCAGCGTGGGCTCCAAGAACCGTGCGCGCCCCTTGATCAGGCGCTCTCCGTAGCGCTCCGTCCGCTTCACCATTCCGCCTGCAAAACGGTCGCGCAGTTCGCGCACGCGCCGCATGACGGCGGCCGTGTCCACCGTAAGTCCGCCGGCCCCTCGGATCCCCTGCCGGTCAAACACGCTGCGCCGGTGGAAATCATGCGCGATCTGGATCAGCGCTTTCGACGGCATGCATCCGACACGCGCGCACGTCGTCCCCGGGGGACCGTCCTGAATGATCACAAAACGGTCCGTCACCTTGCGGATTTCGCTGGCCGCCACCAAGCCCGCCGTCCCCGCACCGATCACAGCCACATCCACATGTCGTTCACTCATGGGCACATTTTAGCACAGTACGCCGACACCTGACAGCCGTAGAACATGCCATGTCGCCCGTCGGGTGCCCAGGGCTGACACATCTTAAATCTGACGCATAACGTCAGAACTGCGGGTGTGACATGCCCCCAGTGAGTGCCATGCAGTCGGCACTGCGGCATGGTTTTTGTGGCCCCTCGTCCCCGTACCCGTTCACGTACACGACGGCCTCATCGCCTTCCCGTGACCGCGTACGGTCCCGCGACTGGCCGGAGCTTGCTCTCATCCAAATCGCTATCGGGATCGGGATCGTCCATTTTGAGCCGTCCCGCGCGGCTCCTCTCGCGATGGGGTCGCAAGATGTTCGATCCCGATAGCGATCCCGATCTCGATTTCGATGTCTACTCCCAACGTCAGCGTTGAGCGCGTGCTTTGAACGAAGAGTCGGGGGCGCGGACGGCCCCGTCCGCGATGTGAAACCTGATTCACAGACTCCCGACACAGGCAAAGTGATCAATGCGCCGAAATCGTGGGTGAAAGGCCGTAAGACAAGAAATTAGATGCGTCGGCCCTGGTCGGGTGCCTTTTTCGCATTGCGGTTCACGAGCCCTTTCTGTAACGTAATGGGGTTATTCGCTGCGATAAGCAGCGTTTT
>MWEJ01000145.1 GCA_002071025.1 Verrucomicrobia bacterium ADurb.Bin070
ACGCGAAAAGGCCGGTCGCGCCGGGAAAACCTCAAACCTGAAACCTCAAAAAAGACATCGAAAACCCAAGCAAATCCGCATGGGTAAGGGCTGACTGCTCCGCCTATGGGATGCTAGTGGAAGCAAATAATTTCTTCTCTGTCATGTCCACCATTCGGTTGAAAATGCCGACGGGGGGACCGCACCGGATTCGGGCAACGGTCCGATGCGCTACAGATGCGGCAGCGGGAAGCATCCGCATTGCCTGACCGGTCTGCGTACCCTGTCCATCCACTCAGGCTGTTCCCGCGCCACCAGCGCACCGCAGCCCTCAAGCGCCTCGCAGGCCTTCTCGATCTCGCCCCAGCTCATGCCGAGAAATGCGGTGGAGAGCGCGTCGGCCAGCGCCGCCGTCGGCGCATACGACCATGCTGCGGCGTGTCGCGCCGCCGCCACGCCGTGTCGCACATCCACGATGTGTGCGCCTTTGACCTCAAAGCCGGACCCGCTGATCGCGCCGCCGCTCACGCGCACGGCATCCAGACCCGCGCGCTTTTTCCAGTCGCCGCCCACGCCGACGGGCCACCCCGGCGGGCCGTCGCCCATCGACCCTCTGGCCGCCACCGAGCTGGTGCCACCGTGGATCAGAAAATCGGCGAACCCGTAATCGTTCTGGAGCAGTTCGCAACCAAGGTCCACGGCATACCCTTTGCCGAGCGCGCCGAAATCGAGTTCCAGCGGCGTATCCCGTCCCTGGCGGTCGGGATTCACCGCGACCAGCAGATTCTCGGTGTCGATCACCAGGCGGTTCATGCCGCAGGCGTCCAGCGCATCCCTGCGCTCTTTTTCAGTGAGTCCGCCCCACCGGTGGCCGACCCCGCGCAACGCGTCCATGACGGTGCCCACGGTCACGTCGAAAGCCCCCCGCGTGGCGGCGCAGACCCGCGTGGCGATCAGCAGCAGGTCGAGCGTCTCCGGCGAAACGCGGTAGGTCTCGCCGGGCTTGATGCGGCTGATCATCGCCACTTCGCTCACATCGAGGAATCGGCTGATCTGCTCTTCCAGCCTGTCCACCTTCTGGAAGACCGCGTAGGCCGCGCTTTCCGCGACCTGCGCGTCATCCTCTACGAGCATCACCTCGAACACGGTGTTCATCGCCTGATGCCCGAACTTGTGGACAGGGGGGGCCATTTTGCGTGAGTGCGTCAGTGCGTGAACGCCTTGCGTTTCATGACTCACGCACTCACGCACATTCGCACGTCTCCTATTCTTTCCGTCCGCCCGTCAGGCACATCCACGCCGCGACGGCGAGGAAGGAGAAGGTCACGCAGCGGTGGGCCGCAAGCATCGTGTGCTGCCAGTCAGTGCCGAACCACGTCATCATCGGCGCGACCGCGGTGAAGATCACCAGCACGCCCAGCGCCAGGACGACCGCCCACAACAGATTGCGCTTGGCGTTGGCGATGCGCCGCCCGCCGCGAAGGGCGATCAGAACAACCAGGCAGAACGCGAACAGACCGCCCGCCACCATGTGGAAGATGAGGAGGTACCCGGTCATCAGGTGGAAGAACCAGCCGAGCGCACCCGACAGGCCGAGATAGGCGCTGGCCAGCCCCAATCCGACCGCCGCGCCTTTGTCGATCATGACGGCCTGTTTCTCACAGGGCTTGCCGTACGGCAGCGCTGTCTTGGCCAGCACTGCAGGCACCGCCGCCGCGAAGAACGCCACCGTCACCAGCAGCACCAGAACGAAGACCGTCCAGAGGAAGACCTTGAAGAGCGGGCGCATCAGGAACGTGGTTCCGAAGAGTTTGTTGTAGCTGCCGCTGAGTCCCATGAACTCGTTCTGGGCTTTGACCAACATCTTGGCGGTCAGCAGAGGACCGGTAGAGGCCACCTTCGCGAAGAAGAACGCGGAGTCCACGGTGTGGCAGTCCGCGCATTTAGCCGGACGCGCGCCGCGCGCCATGCGCGCGGGGCGGACGTCATGGCCAAAGGCCCACGAGACCGGTTCGGCCGCCTTGTCCACTTTCGCGACAAGCGCGCCGTCTGCGGCGAGCGACCACACCTGGCCGTGCGCGACATAGACGGACTCTTTCTCCCCGGCCCCGGCCAGACGCTTGAGGCCGCCGGCGACCATCTCCTCGGTGAGCGTGCAATCCGTGCCGCTGAGCGCCGCCGCGTTGCGGATCACGTAGTCGTTCACGAGCGGCGAAAACCGGCCGTCCTTATACCAGCCGACCCGGGGCGCGTCCGCCTTGTCCGCGACGTTGGTCGAGATCACGGCGTCGTTGTCGCCGCCGCGGAAGAAGAGATGGTTGCCATACACCACCGCGCCATAACCATTCGTCAGGGCGAGCGTCGAGGCGTCGAGCGTCTGGAGCAGGTTCGCCAGCGCCTTCGTGTTGGCTGTGAATGCAGTCTGCTGCTCGGAGGTCATCTTGTCAGTGTCGGCAAGCGGGTCGAAGGCGGGGACCACGGAAACGAGACCGTTCGTGGTCTGATAATACCACCCGTCGGCTTTGTCTGTCTCCCCTGCGGGCACGGTCACGCCGTCCACGTTCTTGACGAACAGCTTGCGGTCCACCGCCAGCACAGGCGTGGGCACGTTGGGGTCGGTGGCGAAGGTCGCGAGTATCGCGCCCGCCTGTTCGCGCACGTCGAGGAGGCCGGCACACGCGGCATTGATCTTTTCGGGAGCGAGCGGCGTGATGCCCTCGCCGTCGCGAACGCCCCAGAAGGCCGGCCACGACATGCGCCTCGGCTCGATCTTGCCCGCTTCGTTGCGCACGAAGACCGGCTCCAGAATGAACGGCTGCGGCGTGGCCCAGCGGGCGCGGCCGTAGACCCCCATGCGGTTGGCGCGCGAGGTGCGCACCTCCGCCAACATCCCTTCATCGGTCACGCCAGAGTGGCAGGCCGTACAGCTCAGATCCTTGAAGTGGCTGACCGGAATGCCGACATGCTTCGGCGCGGGGGCCCCGTGGCGGCCGGCGCGGGCGAGGTCCGTGCCCATGTGGCAACCCACGCAGCTCGCGCTGGCGCGGGTCTTGTCCATCTTGCCGGTGTTGTCGCCTTCATAGCCGCGCGCGATGGCGTGGTTCTCGCCGTTGCCATGACAGTCGGCACAGCTCATGCCGGCGCGCAGATGCACGTCGCCGTCGATGTCTTTGTGCGGCATGCCGGCCTGTGACGTCGAGTGGCAATTCAGGCAGTTTTCGTTGCCCGGCGCGCCGACCTGCAACACCGTACGGTTCTTGGTGTCGAACTGCCGGGTGTCATAGACCACGTGCGGCGGCACGGCATAGACCGCATCGTCACGGTTCAGGCCTCGCATTGCGTGCCAGTAGTCGGGCACGCGCGAGCCCATGCCGAGGATCTCGCCCAGTCCGAGCGCCCCGGTGGCGGCCCAGCGGAAGTTTTGGCGCATGATGAGGCGCACCCACTCGCTGTGGTCATAGGTTTTGCTCTGGCTGTGACAGACAAAACAGTTGATTTCGATTGGTCCAGAGACATCCCAGCGGGCGCGCGGCCCGCCTTCGGCCAGAGCCTCACCGGGGTCAGCCATGTCGCCGCCGGGCATGTGACGCCCGAAGGCGTAGACGAATTCCCAGTGGGTCATGCCGAGCTGTTCCGGGTTATACGTGCCGGGCCAGTCGCGCAAGCTCATCGGAATCTGCGATCCGCTGACCGGGTCGATCAGAAACCAAGGCTCGCCGCGGCGACCGTGCACCGTGTTTGTCCCGGACATGTTGAAATGCCAGCCGGACGAGATGGCGGCGTAGTCGTGACACTGGCCGCACGTTTGCCGCGTGCTGACCGGCAGCGCGTTCGGAGAGCCCGGCGAGATCGCATCGCCGAACTCGTCCAGCATGGCGAGACGGTGAACAGGCGTGTTGCGCCCACCGTCCCAGTGCGACTCGACCGTGGCGAACGCCGAGGCAGTCGCGCAGGCCAGTGTGATGGATAAAACTCTTTTCATTCGATTACTTCCTATCCGTCCGACATGTCAGACCGGTCGGACCTGTCCGCTGCTTACACATGGAACTCTTCCGGCTTGAAATAGATCGTCTTGCGTTCCGCGACCGACGTGTTGGCGGCCAGCACCGCCACAGCGGACTCGTAAGCCAGATCGGCCGGGCAGTTCAGCAGCTTCGGATTGTTGCTGCGCACCGCATCAAAGAAATTCTCAAGATGCGGCATGTGGGCCGGCTTCAGCAGATCCACCGGCAACGGCCAGCCATCGGCAGCCGCCGTCACACGCGCGTCGACCGCGACATTGCTGGTCACCTCGCGGGAGACGGCCTTCTTCGGCTGCACCACGAGGCCCTGCTTGGCGAACTCAACCCACTGCGATTCCTCGGGACCGCCCGCGCGCACCTCACGCTGCACGGTGTTGCCGCGCGCCGCGATTTCGGCAATGGTCAACGAGCCGTCTTCGCCCATGAACTGCTCATAGAACCCGCCGCGACTGGAGGTCGTCAGCACCTGATAGTAGGCGCGGTTGATCTTGCCCTCCTTGGTCTTGAACTCGTACATCGCCATGACATTGTCGTTCATCTGGCGGTTGTAATAGTCGTTGCCGCCGATGGCGGTGACGGAAATCGGCACGCAGTCCCACACCCAGAAGAACAGGTCGATCTGGTGCGAGCCGAGGTCGACCATCGGGCCGCCGCCGTACTTGGCGAACCAGCGCCAGTTGCGGAACTGCTCCATATTCTCATACCCATACTTCTGGAGGGTCTCGATGGGGATGTCCAGGCGGGGGTGATCCTTGATGAAGGGCGCCACCGAACGGTTCCACTGGCCGTACGCGTGGGTCACGCGCCCCAGCATGTTTGACTCGCGGATCACGCGGTTGATCGCGTGCATATAGCGCGGGTTGGAACGGCGCTGATGACCGATCTGAAGGATCTTGCCGGTCTCGCGCTGGGCCTTCACCATCGACGCGGCCTTCTCCAGGCTGTTGGACATCTCCTTCTCGCAATAGACGTGCTTGCCTGCCTTGAGACAGTAGTTGGTGTGCTCGGCGTGCATCCAGTCCGGCGTGGCGATGATCACCGCGTCGATGTTCTTGTCCTCTTTCTCGAGCATCTCGCGGTAGTCCTCATACACCGTCTTCGACGTCACGTCGTGGCCGAGGCGCCCTAGGCCGCGCGCCTTCTGGCGATGGTAAGGCCAAATATCGCAAACCGCCTTGATGCGGACGCCGGGGATCTTGATGGCGGCATCGACGAGGATCTGCCCCTCGGCACCGTAGCCGATCACGCCGACATTGACCTGGTCTTGAGCGGGACCGATGGTCTCAGCCTTGTACTCCTGGCTCAGGACGCTGAACGTCGGCAAGAACGCCGCCGTTGCGCCGGCGGCCTTGATGAAATCTCTGCGGTTGAATGTGGTGGTGTTCATGGTGTTGTCTCTGACTGATATGAGGTTGCTCGATTACATGCGCGTGTAGCGGGGGCCGTCCCCCCCCTGCGGGAACGTCCATTCGATGTTCTGGAAAGGATCCTTGATCTGGCAGGTCTTGCAGTGCAAGCAGTTCGAGAAGTCCACATGAATGTGGCCATCCTCCAACCGGTACACTTCGGCCGGACAGAACCTTTGACAAGGTGCGCCATAAAGTTTAATACATTCGTCGCACCGTTTGCGATCAAGAATTTTAAGGTGGCACGGCTGATCCTCGTCGTGGATCGTGCCGGACATGAAGACATCGGTCAGGCGGTCCGGCGAGGTCGGGCCGGCCTCAACGCTCTCGGGCTCCGGCAGACGCCCGCCCTTGAGCGGCAGCATCTCCTCGTGGTCGGGCGCCATCGGCACCTGCCAGAAGGGAAACTTGCCGAAGGTCGCCCAGGCACAGCCTGCGCTCATCACGCCAAGGACCAGGTTAGTCGAGAAGGGTGCGCGCACGTTTTTGACGCGCTTGAGCTGCTTCCAGCCTTCGGTCTGCTTGAGCCGCTCGCCGTAAGGCTTGAGCGCTTCGAAAGAAAAGTCATCCTTGTTCCAGCACTCGGCCAGCGTCTCGGCCGCCGCGCGGCCCGACTGCGCCGCGATGTGGATGCCTTTGATGCGCAGCGTATCCACCAGGCCGGCGCCGTCACCCACGATCAGCGCACCGTCGGCGACCACCTGCGGCACCGAGTAGTAGCCGCCCTCGGGAATCACTTTGGCGCCGTAGGCCACGGCCTTGCCGCCCTTGATGTGCTCGGCCATCACCGGATGCGCCTTGAACTTGCGGAAGAGCAGGTGCGGGTCGATCTCGGGATGGGCATAATCCAGCGCGTAGGCGTAGCAGATCATCACCTGCGTGGGTGAAACATGATAAACGAACCCGCCTCCGTAGGTGCTCCAGTCGGCCGGATAGCCGAAGGTGTGGGCAATCTCGCCGACCCGCGACTCGTTGGCCGGGACCTCGATCACCTCTTTGATACCCACGGCGTACGACTGGCCGCGCTGTCCCTGCAAACCCTTGCGCGCGATCAGCTTGTCGGTCAAGATGCCGCAGGCCCCCTCGCCCAGCACCACGGCCTTGGCGTAAATCTCCTCGCCCGGCGTGTAGTTGCACTTCGGCTTGCCGTCGCGGTCCAGGCCCTTGTCGCCGATCTTGACGCCGATCACGCGGCCTTTGTTGTTTTCGATCAGCTCGGTCGCGGCAAAGCCGGTGTAGACCTCCGCGCCCTCTTTCTCGCAGAGCTGCGCCAGGTACTGCGTGAGCTTGGTCAGCGAGCCGACCGGGTAGCCGTGCGCCTGCATCAGCGGCGGGACCCACGGGATCTTCATCGCGCTCGTCGCGTTGAACAGCATGTGGAACGCTTCGGTGCTGACACGCGCCTCGACCGGCATCTTACTGACCTCCTCCTCGGTCAGCAGCCCCTCGAAGCCGCTCATATCGATCACCGCGCCGGACAGCACGTGGCTGCCCACGTTGCGGCCCTTGTCGATGATCGTCACGCGCGGCAAGGAGCCTTTCGCCTGCGCCTTGAGCGTGCGCAGCAGCGCCAGCGCCGTCGCCAGCGAGGCCACGCCGGCCCCCACGCAGAGGATATCGGTGTGAATCGGCTGTTTCATCGTGTTCGCCATAATGCCCTCTCCCCAAAAAAATTCCGGATTCCCTGACTTATTTCGCGCCGTTGTTTTTCGCCTCGACCGCTTCGATCAGCATCGGCAGGATTTCAAACAGGTCGCCCACGATCCCGAGGTCCGCCACGTTGAAGATCGCGGCATGGGGATCGTTGTTGATTGCGATAATCGTATCGGCTCCGCGCATGCCCTCCAGATGCTGGATCGCGCCGGAGATGCCGAACGCCAGATAGATCTTCGGGCACACCGTCTTGCCGGTCTGCCCCACCTGATGCGAGGCCGAGATCCAGCCGGCATCCACACAGGCGCGCGACACGCCCACGACGCCGCCGAGCAGGTCGGCCAGCCGCTTGAGCTGCTCCAGGTTCTCGGCCTTCTTCAGGCCGCGCCCGCCGGCCACGATGATCTCGGCCTCGGCGATGTTCACGTTCGAAGCGTTGCGCTCGGCCTTGATGATTCGCGTGTCGCCGGTCACGAGCTTGAGCGCCTCGAGCAGCGTTTCGCCCTTGCGCTTGGCATCGGGCGGCGTCATCTTGAACACCTTGGGGCGCACCGTCGCCATCTGCGGCCGGTGGTTGGGCGTCATGATGGTGGCCATGATGTTGCCGCCGAACGCCGGGCGGGTCTGATGCAGCAGGTGGCTCTCTTTGTCGATCGATAGCGCCGTGCAGTCGGCCGTCAGGCCGGTGCGCGCGCGCACCGCCACCTTAGCGAAGAAGGCGCGGCCCACCGCCGTGGCGCCCGCGAGGATCACTTCGGGCTTGTATTTCGCGATCAACTGGTTGAGCGCGTCGGTGTAAACGTTCGCCTCGTATTCGGCCAGCTCGGGCTGATCGACGACATACACTTTGTCGGCGCCTGCCGCGATCAGGTGCGACGCGGAATCCTTGACGTTGTGGCCCAGCACCACGGCCGCCAGCTCGCAACCGCGGTCCTTGGCCAGGCGGCGGCCG
>MWEJ01000146.1 GCA_002071025.1 Verrucomicrobia bacterium ADurb.Bin070
TTCTGGCGCGACGAAATATCTGTCAGCCAAGGGGCCGGCGACGCCCACGAATGTCTGGTTCCACTACGCCGGCACCTATGACGGCGCGACGATCAGGCTCTACACGAACGGCGTCTTGTGTGCTGCCACGCCGGCCGCCGTGAACCGTTCCTCGCTGCCGTATGCCTTGCAGATCGGCGCGGTACCCAATTTCCCTGACCGCATGATGCGCGGCGAAATGGAGGATATCCGGATCTGGAACCGCGCGCTCACGTCCGGCGATGTGGCCGCCGTCTACGCGCAAGAGATCGGCGGCGCACTCACGAACGGCCTGATCGCGTGGTGGACAGCGGAGCATATCGGCGACGCAAGCCTGGTCTCTGCGGTGACGGGGGGGCCTGACGCCCTGCGCAAGGATCAGGCCCAACTGCTCCTGATGAACACCAAGATGGACGGCTTCCGCGGCATCTGGTACTACAACCAGCCTTCCGGCGACGAGTATGTCTACAAATACAGCGGCGGCATGGGGACGTATTGCGCCAAGCACATCCCGTTCGCGTGGTATGCTCCGGAAACCAACCGTACCTTTTTCTGTTACGGCGGCACGGATACCAACAACAGCACGCTTTTCCACATGGTTTCGTATTTCGACCACGCTACGGGGTTGGTGGCCAAGCCGACCTGCGTGTTGGATAAGCGGACCGACGACGCCCACGACAACCCTGTCATCAACCTTGACGATCAGGGCTATGTCTGGATCTTTTCCAGCAGTCACGGCACCGCGCGTCCCTCGTATATTTCGCGCAGCGTCCGCCCGTATGACATCGATCAATTCCAACTCATGTGGTCGGGCAATTTTTCTTATCCGCAGCCCATGTACTATCCCGGCAAGGGGTTCCTCTTCATTCACACGTGGTATGTGGCGGGACGCGGCAACTATATGATGACCAGCAACCCGGAGGGCACGGTCTGGACACAGCGGCGCGAACTGGCCTATTTCGAAGACGGCCATTATCAAATCAGCGGCGTGTGGGACGGGGTGAAGACAGGCATCGCGTTCAACATGCATCCCGCAGGCAAGGGTCTCAATTACCGCACCAACATCTACTACATGGAGTCCGATGATTTCGGCACGACTTGGCGCAATGTCGAAGGGACGATTCTGGACATTCCGCTCAAGAGCAAAACCAATCCGGCGCTGGTTTATGAGTACGAGAGTTGGCCGCGCAACGTCTACATCAAGGACACTCGGTTCGATTCGCAGGGACGGCCGATCATCCTCTTCGTACTGAGCAAGGGGTACGAATCCGGTCCGGTGAACGATCCGCGCGAGTGGCGCATCGCGCGCTGGACCGGGACGTCGTGGACCAACCTGTTCACAGGCATTGTCTCCGACAACAACTACGACACCGGTTCGCTCTATATCGAGAGTGACACGCGCTGGACGATCATCGGCCCCACACGCGGCGGACCACAGGCCTACAACCCCGGCGGCGAAATCGCACTGTGGCGGACCGACGACGCCGGCGTGACGTGGCGGCATGTGCGCGAGATGACCAATCGCAGTGCGATGAACCACACCTATGTGCGCCGTCCGGTGAACGCGCACCCTGATTTCTATGGTTTCTGGGCTGACGGCCATGGTCGCCAGCCGTCCGAATCGCGGCTCTATTTTTGCGACAAGGCCGGTACGGTGTATCGGCTGCCGCAGGCCATGACGGGCGATTTCGCGCTGCCTGAGCGTGTGCACGTGACGGGCGGCACGGTTCTGATAATAGGGGGGAGATGACGATGCGCATGAAGCGGAATATGGCAGTGATGATCATGGCGGCGGTCTCCGCGTGGGCCGCGCCGAAACAGGCGGGGTATCCGTTTGACGGGCGAACCGGATTCAGCGTGAGCAACATCCATGCTGTGCTGAAGGCGGACGGCTTCTCGGTCGCCGCGTGGGTCAAGGTCGCGGATGCCGTGCGCCCGCAGATGTTTCTCACGTTGGGGCAGCCGAATCAGGATTTTTCGTTCTACCTCTACAACGGGGCTGTACGAATGCTGGTCGAAGGCGAGCCGGGCCGTTACGGGTTCGCTGCGGCAAAGCCGCCGCGGCCTGAGGTCTGGACCCATTACCTGGGGACCTACGACGGCAAGACGGCAAAGATCTATCGCGACGGCGTGCTGGAGGGACAGCAGGCGATCCCGCTGAAACGGACAGCGTTCGCGCATCCGCTGACTGTCGGCGTGATCGACGGCCAGGAAGAACGCATGCTCAAAGGCAGCATGACCGATATCCGCATCTGGAACCGTGCGCTCGACGCGGCTGAGGCGCGGCATCTCGCCGGCGAGGAGGTGTGGCAGGCTCAGACGCGCGAGCTGATCGCGCACTGGCAGACCCACCCGACCGATACGACGATCGCAAACCGTGTGAAGGGCGGCACCGACCTCGTCAAGTTTCAGCCGGTGCTGACAGTACTGCTCAATCGCAAACTGTCGGGATTTCGCGGCATCTGGTACTTCAATCAGCCCTCGAACGATGAATACGTCTACAAGTACAGCGGCGGTCTCGGCACCTACTGCGCCAAGCACATCCCGATGGCCTGGCACGCGCCGGTGGTCAACAAGACCTTCTTCTGCTACGGCGGCACCGATGAAAAGAACAGCACGCTCCTGCACATGGTCTCGTACTTTGACCATACGACGGGGCGCGTGGCCAAGCCGACCTGCCTGCTCGACAAGCGGACCGACGACGCGCACGACAACCCGGTGATCAATCTGGATGACAAAGGCTATATCTGGATTTTCTCCAGCAGCCACGGGCGCGGGCGTCCCTCCTACATTTCGCGCAGCGTCAAGCCGTACGACATCGAGGCGTTCCAGCTCATGTGGAGCGGCAACTTCTCCTATCCCGAACCCTTCTACTATCCCGGCAAGGGCTTTCTCTTTGTCCACACGTGGTATGTCAAGGGGCGCGGCAACTACTATATGACCAGCAATCCGGAGGGCACCGAGTGGAGCGAGCGCAAGCAGACCGCCTACTTCGAGGACGGCCACTACCAGATCAGTTGGCAGTGGAAGAACCAGAAAACCGGCATTGCCTTCAATCAGCATCCCAAGGGCAAAGGGCTGAATTGACGCACGAACGTGTACTACATGGAGAGCGATGATTTCGGCGCGACCTGGAAGACCGCCGGCGGCCAGGTGCTTGCTACGCCGCTCGCCGACAAGGCCAATCCCGCCCTGGTGCTGGAGTACGAAAGCAAGGGCCGCAACTGCTACATCAAAGACGTGCAGTTCGACTCCAAAGGGCATCCGATCATCCTGTTCGTGCTGAGCAAGGGGTATCAGTCCGGGCCGGCCAACGGCCCGCGCGAATGGCGCACGGTGCGCTGGACCGGCACCGAGTGGCAGGAACGCTTCACCGGCATCGTTTCGGGCAACAATTACGACACCGGCCCGGTGTACGTCGAGAGCGACACCACGTGGCGCATTATCGGTCCGACAGAGCTGGGGCCGCAGCCGTACAATCCCGGCGGGGAGATCGCGATGTGGCTGACCGAGGACGCGGGCACTACATGGCGTAAGGTCAGGCAGATGACGGCGGGCAGCGCGATGAACCACACCTACGTGCGCCGCCCCGTCAACGCGCATCCCGATTTCTACGGCTTCTGGGCGGACGGGCACGGACGCAAGCCGTCCGCGTCGAGCCTCTACTTCTGCAATCAGAAAGGCGATGTTTTCCGTCTGCCCGCTGTGATGGACGGCGACTTCGCGCAGCCGGAGAAGGTGCCGGCCAAGGAGTAATACCGTTGCCGAAAAGTTCTCAGACGCTATACGGGTACCCGACACACGGGAGGGGCAAGCGTCTGCTTGCCCTTGGACGAGCGGACGCTCGTCCCTCCCTGTGTGTGGAATAGCCCGTTTAGTACAACCCCTTTTCGGCAGTGGGATAACCCCTCCGTCGAAAGATGCGCGCCCGCCGCGCGGCTGCGCCGCGAACTTTCAAATCTCAACGTTCAACTTTCAAGGTATGGACGATACGATGACGACCCACTCCAAGCGAGGATTCATGATGTCGGCCGCGCGCGTGCTGATCGGCGCGGTGTTCTGTCTGGGATGGCCGCAGCCCGCAAAGGCTCGGGAGACGGTGTTCCGCGTGGATTTCGGGCAGGAGGGGAAGCCCTGCCCGTATGAGAAGGTCGGGCGCTTCCAAGGCGCACTGCCGCCGAGGGTGCGTGAAAATTTCGCCGCGTGGAACGCTTCCGTGGCGCGCGCGGAGCGGCTCACGGAGAACGGGCGCGCGTTTCTTCGGATCCATGCGGAAAAAGTCGATGCGGCCGTGCAGTTCTCCATCGATGGCGGCGAGATCGCGCTGCCGGGCGTGTTCGAGCTGGTCGTGACAGCCCGGCCGCAGGCCGCTCCCCTCCAATTCAACCTGCGGCAGGTGGGTGCGCCTTATCACGGTTTCGGCGAAGCCGAGTTCCCGGTCGCCGGCGCATGGAAGGAACGCCGCTTCATCATTCAGACACGGGAGCGCTGCGCGTCAAACGTGGCGATCTTCTTCTGCACGGGCGGCGGCGTCACGGACATCGCCTCTGTGGAGTTGGCGCGCCTCGGCAACGAGGAACTCGCGGCCACCGTGCCGCGCCCAGACGCCTCCGTGAAGAACTTCTTCCGCAACAGCCGCTTCCCGCTGGGGCTGCCCTGCGGCTGGAACATGGACCGCGACAGCCGCACCGCCACCTGCGGGGCGGACGCCGCGCATCCCGGCGAAGGGGGCCTCCCTTCGCTCGCAATCAAATCCGCACAGGGCTTCGCACTGTATTCCGAGCCCTTCCAAACCAACCAGCCGGACAAGCCCCATACGATCGCGTTCGACTATCAGGGCGACGGCGCGTGCCGCGTGGAGGTGATGGGCGAAGGACGCACCCTGGCCGGCAAGGCACTGGTGCCTTCAAACGGCTGGCAGACGGCCACGCTGGCCTTTGTGCCGCCCGGCGAGGCGCTCTGTTTCTGCCTGCGCTTCACGGGCAGCGGGACCTTCCGGCTGGATACCTTGCGCGCGTACGCCGATTCGACGGCCGCTGATCTGGCGGACCGCGCGTGCGAGGTGGCGCTCGCGCCGGGCCGCTCCGAGATCGACGAGACGCGCATTCAGTTCGCGGACGAGCGCGCCGAGGTGCGCTTCTGCGTGACGGGCGAGGCGGGCGGCGCGGTGTTGAAAAGCTGCGTGACGGACCTGTACGGAACACGTGTGCCGCTGGCGGAACGCCGCGTGCCGGCCGGGGCGAAGCGGTTTGAGGGCGCGCTGCGGTTTGACGTTTTTCCCGACAGGCCACTTGGTCAGTTCCGAGTCGAGGCGTGGGTAGAGCGCGAGGACACGCGTGTCTCACCTTATAACGAGATCGTGATGACGCGACTGGAACGCCCGGTGTTCTGGAACCAGGACGCGCCGGACTCGCCCTTCGGCTGCCATTTCCTCGCTTCTGAGCCGACCCTCCGCATGATGAAGGCCTGCGGCATCAACTGGGCGCGCCTGCACGACGCCGGCACCGAATACTGCGGCTGGTGGAATCTTGAACGGGAAAAAGGTCGATGGACGTTCATGGACGAGGACCTTCAGCGTTACCGCAAAAACCGGATCAAGATTTTCGCCCAGTTGGGCACCACGCCGGTGTGGGCCTCGCACTACGGCGACTTAGGCTGCACGCACATGGGGTACTTCGAAAAATTCCTGCGCCCGAAGAACAACGAAGACTTCAACGCCTATGTGAAAACGTTTGTCACGCGCTACAAAGGGGTGATCGACGAATATTTCGTCTGGAACGAGCCCTGGGGCAGGTGGTGGGAATCGGGACTGGACGCTAAGTTCTTCGGCAAGGATGACGCGAAGCGCGATTTCGCGGAGCTTTGCCGCGGCGCCTACCGGACCGTGAAGGCGGTGGATCCTTCGATCAAGGTAGCCGGGTTCAATACCTATGGAGGTGGGGGCGGTCGGCTGTGGACGGCGGGCGTGCTGGCCGCCGGGGGCATGGAGGCGTGCGACATCATCGACTTCCACCTGTACACCAAGAACGCGACGTGCCTCGCGGACGACAGCGTGGAACAAGCCTATCGTGACGCGGTCGGCGAGATCTTCGACAAGGTCCCGAACGCGGGCGGCAAGCCGATCTACATGAGCGAGGGCCAGGGCGGCAGCACAGGCTCCGCAGGAGGCGGGCAGCGTATGACCGGCCTATATAAACACGCCATCACCTGGCAGCAGGAAGAGGATACGGTCGGTTTGGCGGAGAAGAACTGCCGCTACACGGTCAGCCTTCTGGCGCAGAAGGTGGCCAAGGTCTTTCTCTACACGGCGCACGGCTACTCTTCACTCGCCCGCGCACCGAGCTTCATGGTGCTGCTGGGCGCGGACGGCTATCCGCATCCGGGCCTGGCCGCCTACGCCCATCTCACGCGCGCGCTGGAAGGCAAGCCTTTCGTGCGTAAAGTCGCGCTGGGCGAAGACCGCTTCGCCTATCTCTTCGCGGGGCGGGGCGGGACTTGCGCGGTGCTCTGCGGCGGACGCGACGCCAAATTGCCGTTCATTCAGGACCCCGCCATCCGCTGGACCGATCTCTTCGGCAATCCGATAGTTGATCCCGCCACGCTGCCCGGCACGATGCGCTATGCGGCGAGCGCCCTGCCGCCCGAGGAACTGGCGAGCCGCCTGGATTAATAAACGGAACGCCGGCTAAAGCCGGTACACCAGCCTGCACGGTTCGGGTTGGTGCACCGGCTTCAGCCGGCTGTCTTCCCCATAGCCGTTGGTGCACCGGCTTCAGCCGGCTGTCTTCCCCATAGCCGTTGGTGCACCGGCTTCAGCCGGCCGTCTTCCCCATAGCCGTTGGTGTACCGGCTTCAGCCGGCTGTCTTCCCCATAGCCGTTGGTGTACCGGCTTTAGCCGGCTGTCTTTCAACAACCGTTCATGTACCAGCTTCAGCCGGCGCGCCTCTCACATGTCCCACTTTCTTCCGTATTCCTTAACCGGATATTCCGCCCAAAATGCCGCGGCCTCCTCATGCCCGATCCGTTCGAGCCACGAGGTTGCGCTCGAGTACGGCCATTCCCGCCATTTTGTACACACGCCGTGCTTCACCGGATTGTGATGGATATAGTTCAGCGTCACACAGGCGTGCCGTTCCGATTTCATCGCCGTCTCTGCAGCCTTGCACCAAATCTGACGGCCCCGCTGTCCGTCCTCGCCATTCCACTGATGTGAGATTCGACCATGCAGTCGGCCAAGCACGTGTAACAGTCCAAGAATATCTCCGCATGACACCAACAGGTGATAATGGTTGGGCATCACCACCCATGCGAGAAGGCAGGGACCTGGTTGGCCGGCTGAAGCCGGTACACCAGCCTTGCATGGACCGGCTTGGCCGGCTGAAGCCGGTACACCAGCCTTGCATGGACCGGCTTGGCCGGCTGAAGCCGGTACACCAGCCTGTATGGTCCGGATTGGTGTGCCGGCTTCAGCCGACTCCGGCCCTATCGCACCTGCCGCAGGATGTTGCCGTCCCTTTTCATGCGCCAACCACGCTTCCACGGTGCCGACCAGCGCGGCCGAAAAGCCCACCAGCCGTTCTTCAGACGCTCCGATAATGGGACGGTGCTCATAACAGGCGGCGGTGACATGATAGCGTGAGGAACAATTCGAAAACCTGTGCGCGGGACTGTGCATCGGCCGGTTCAGTTCGCGACGCTCCCGCATCAGTGCGTCTCGTTCTGCGTCCGACATTCGGCGCCAGTCGTACATCTCAGCGCTCCTTCTTTTGTGCCGGCTGAAGCCGGGACACCAACCTGTACGGTCCGGGTTGGTGTACCGGCTTCAGCCGGCTGCCTTCCCCATAGCCGTTGGTGTACCGGCTCTCCCGCCTTATTACTGCAAGAATCGGACAGACTTTAGCGCGAACAACATGCGTTCTCAAAAGAGGGTG
>MWEJ01000147.1 GCA_002071025.1 Verrucomicrobia bacterium ADurb.Bin070
AGTCGGGAGCGTGTTTGATGCGAAGCACAGTCGGGAGCGCGGGTGTCCCCGCCCGCTCTGTGAAAGTCCGCACGCAAGCCAGACACACCCCCGGTAGGGCGGTCTCGCCGAGACCGCCGCGGACGCCTCGGCGAGGCGTCCCTACCAGAAGCGGTTTTGAGTGACCCTCATGACCACTCAGCCTTTCGCACGGCACGTTGTTGCGGGCGGGTACGCCCGCGCTCCCGTCTCGCCATCCTCCCCCCTTTCACCAGAAACGCACGATCTTCTCACACCCCTTTCGCTTGCGATTACCATCGGACGTTGATCTCGAATTGACCCGTTTCCTGAAACCCGCTACACTCACGGCTTTTCAAGGGCGGCGCATGCCCGCAATGTGCGGCGCAGAGGTTTCACTCTGCCAAGGAGTTCATGATGACGGCAGCAGCATCCGTATCCCCGGCGTTTGACGACGCGCTCGTCACGCGCTACGCGGATAAGATTCGCGCGACAGGCAAGATCGATCCAGACCTGTATGAGAAGTACAATGTCAAGCGCGGCCTGCGCAACGCGGACGGCACCGGCGTGCTGGTCGGCCTGACCGCGATCGGCAGCGTCCACGGCTACATGATCTCAGAGAGCGAGAAGGTCTCTGTGCCAGGCCAGCTCTTCTACCGCGGTATCAACGTGAACGACCTCGTGAAGGGCTTCCAGACCGAACGGCGGCCGGGCTTCGAGGAGACCGCCTACCTGCTGCTTTTCGGCGAACTGCCCGGCGTGCGCGAACTCCAGCTCTGGAACGGCCTGCTGGATACCTGCCGGCGGCTGCCGGACGGCTTCAAAGAGAGCGCGATCATCCGCTCGCCGGGCAAGGACATCATGAACAGCATCGCGCGCGCGGTGTTGATGGCCTACCTCCACGATCCGGCACCGGACCGCCTGGATGTCGAGACGACGCTGCGCCAGAGCATCTCGCTGATCGCGCAGTTCCCGGTGATCGCCGCCTACGCCTATCAGGCCAAGGCCCACTACCACATGGGACAGAGCCTGATGATGCGCTACCCGGAAACCGGCAAGAGCACCGCCGAAAACTTTCTGATGCTGATGCGCGAAGACGGACTTTACTCGCCGCTTGAGGCCGAGCTGCTCGACCTCTGCCTGGTGCTGCACGCCGAGCACGGCGGCGGCAACAACTCCGCCTTCACGACGCACGTGGTGACCTCGTCGTTCACCGACACCTACGCCGCCATCGCCGCCGCCACGCTCTCGCTGAAGGGCCCGCGCCACGGCGGCGCCAACCTGCGCGTGATGGAACAGATGCGCGAGATCAAAGAGCATGTCGAGCACTGGAATGACGAAGACGAGGTCGCCGCCTACCTGACCCGCATCCTCAACAAGGAGGCGGGCGATGGCACGGGCCTGATCTACGGCCTCGGGCACGCGGTCTACACGCTCTCCGATCCGCGCACCGGGATCCTGCGCGACAAGGCGCGTGCATTGGCCCGCGCCAAGGGCCGCGACGAGGAGATGGCGCTCTATGAAACCATCGAGCGCATCGGCCCCGCCCTCTTCAACCGTAACCGCGCCAAGCCGCGCGACCTCTGCGCCAACGTGGACTTCTTCTCGGGCTTTGTCTACGACATGCTCAACATCCCGGTCGACCTCTACACGCCGCTCTTCGCGATTTCGCGCGTGGTGGGCTGGTGTGCGCACCGCATCGAGGAGCTGCTCAACGGCGGACCGATCATCCGGCCGGCCTATAAGGCGGTTTTCGAGCAGCGTCCCTATACCCCGCTCTCCGAGCGCAACGGAGCCTGAACATGGAGATCCGCAACTACAGGCCCACGATGCGCTACCGGCCCTTCGGGACCCGCACCGACGTGCTCGTCTCGATGCTCGGCATCGGCGCCATGCGTCTGCCGCTGACACCGGAGGGCGCGATCGACGAGACGCGCGCCATCGAGCTGATCGAAGCGGGCCTGGAACGCGGCATCAACTACATCGACACCGCCTATGTCTACAACGACGGCGCGAGCGAGCGGATCGTCGGCGACACGCTGCAGCGCGGCTGGCGCGACAAGGTCTACGTCGCCACCAAGATGCCGGTCTGGGAACTGGAGAAGCCCGGTGACCAGGTGCCGTTCTTCCGCACGCAGCTCGAACGCCTGCGCGTGGACCAGATCGACTTCTACCTGCTGCACTCACTCAACGCGCGTTACTGGCAGCATGCCCTGCGCTCTGAGTCGCTGGCCTGGCTGGACGAGGAGAAGCGGCACGGCCGCATCCGCTTCGCGGGCTTTTCGTTCCATGACGATGTCGATGTGTTCAAGACCATCGTCGACGCCTACGACTGGGACTTCTGCCAGATCCAGTACAACTACGCGCAGCACGACATTCAGGCCGGCACGCGCGGTCTGCAGTACGCTTACGAAAAAGGGATCGGCGTCGCGATCATGGAGCCGCTCTTCGGCGGCTTCCTGACCGGGCCGCAGATGCCGCCCGGCGCGAGCCAGTTGTTCGAGGAGAACGGCGTGAACCCGGTCGCCGGCGCGCTGCGCTGGATCTGGAACCAGCCCGAGCCGGCGGTCGTGCTGAGCGGCATGAGCGAGAAGTACCAGGTGAAGGAAAACCTGCGCATCGTCGAGACGGCCGATGTCGGCGTGCTGACTGAGCGCGAGCGGCAGGTGCTGGAGCAGGTCTGCCGCTACATGCGCGAGAACGTGCCGATCCCGTGCAGCAAATGCGGCTACTGCCTGAAGAGCTGTCCGGTGGGCGTCAAGATCCCGGTCGTCTTCGATCTCTTCAACAAGCATCTGCTGGTCAACCGGAAACATACCTTGCAGCCTGCGCTCTACCGCGGCATGCTCCCCTCTGAAAAAGCATCCGCCTGTATTCAGTGCGGCGCCTGTAAAAAACACTGTCCGCAATCGATCGATATTCCCGCCTGGCTAAAGAAGGTGGCTGCTGAATTCGAGAAAGATGAACCGCATGACTAACGTGAATACACACGCCGCCTCTGAACTGCTCCAAAAGCCGATTGCCGATGTCCAGCACGCGCTGGCCGACGAAGTTTCGCAGGGGCGCGAAATCGTCGATGTCGCGCTGCGCTGGCTGGCCGAGAACGGCATCAGCTTCGTCATCAACGTGTTGGTTGCGCTGTTGCTGTTAACGGTCGGCACGGTGGCGATCCGCGCCCTGACGCGCGCCACCCATAAGGCGCTGTTGAAATCCGGCCGCGTGAACACGCTGCTCCAGAACTTTCTCTGCAGCGTGGTCAACAAGACCGCCTGGGTGCTGCTGCTGATGGTGGTACTGCAGCGCCTCGGTGTCAACATCGCGCCGCTGATCGCCGGACTGGGCGTCACCGGCTTCATCCTCGGCTTCGCCTTCCAGGAGTCGCTCGGCAACCTCGCCGCCGGCATGATGATCGCCATCAACCAGCCGTTTCAGGTCGGCGACTATGTGACGGTCGGCACCATCAGCGGCACGGTGCGCGAACTCAACATGATGGCCGCCACGCTCTTCACGGCGGACAACGTCAAGGTGGTGGTGCCGAACAAGGTCATCTGGGGATCGCCGATCACCAACTACACCGCCACCGACAAGCGCCGTCTGGAGATCGCGGTCGGCATCGCCTACGGCGCGGACATCGCAAAGGCCAAGCGCATCGCGCTCGAGGTGCTGCGCGCCGACCCGCGCGTGCTGGCTGATCCCGCGCCGCTCGCCGAGGTCATCGCGATGGGCAACTCGTCCGTCAATCTGGTGCTGCGCCCCTGGGCCACGCCCGCCACCTACTGGGACGCTTTCTTCGCGCTCAACCACGCAGTCAAGGACGCCTTCGACCGGAACGGCATCGAGATCCCGTTCCCGCAGATGGATGTACACGTCAAAAACGACGCGTCATTCAGCAAAGGCTGATCCGCTGCCCAACTTAATCCCGAACAAGACGCCGAGATCGTCGGACACCGGACTGAATCTGACGCAGGCCTCGCACGTGATCCATTTCGACCGCTGGATGACCTGATGCGCTTCGTGGCGTTGGACCTCAACGCCGCCGGCGAGTAATATCTTCGCCGAAAAGTAATGAGGCTAAACGAGCTATCCCACACACAGGGAGGGACGAGAGGCAGAGGGAGCAGTCCAACCGAATCCAGCCGATTACGCCGATGCCAACCCGAGGGATTCACGCGGCGCACCGCAGTGTGATATGCTGAAACAGGTTAAACGAAAGGCGGTGTGCGATGCAGGTTTTCAAAAGAGCGGCTGTGTGTATGGCAATCTTGTCTGCCGGAGGGAGCGTCATGGCGTATGAATCGATCTATCCGCGAACGGCGGTCGGCACGCTGGAGATCAAGACGCTGCCGGCCCGCACCACGCTGATCGCGTCGGCGCCGGGCGATGCGTTCAAGGACCGCGGCGCGGCGTTCAGGCAGCTTTTCTCGTACATCAACGCGAACAAGGTCGCCATGAGCGTGCCGGTGGAGGCCTCGGCCTCCACCAACGAGATGCTCTTCCTGGTCGGCAGCGACGACAGCGGGCGCTCGCTCGCCTCCGGCAAGGGCGTCACCGTGCGCACGCTGCCGGAGGTGACGGTGGCCAGCATCGGCCTGCGCGGCGGCTACTCGCGCAAGAATTATGAGAAGGGGCTGGCGCGCCTGCGCGCCTGGCTGGCTGCGCAGCCGGGGTGGCAGGCGGAGGGCGAGCCGTATGCCGTGTATTGGAATTCGCCCTTCATGCCGGTCTTCCTGCGCAAATCGGAGATCCACCTTCCGGTGCGGCCCGCCGCAGCGTCGGCCGCGCTGCCGCCGTTCTATGGCTTTGCTGTGGAGACGATCGACGGCGTGCGCACCAATCTCGCCCCGTACCGGGGGCAGGTCGCACTCGTGGTGAATGTGGCCAGTCGCTGCGGTTTCACAAAACAGTACGCGGGCCTGCAAAAACTGTACGAGAGCTACCGCGCGCGCGGCTTTGCGGTGCTTGGGTTTCCATGTAATGACTTCATGGGACAAGAGCCCGGCACGCACGAGGAGATCCGCGCGTTCTGCTCGGTGAACTTCGGGGTGACCTTTCCGCTCTACGCCAAGATCCACGTCAAGGGCGCGGAGAAGCATCCGCTCTTCGCTTGGCTGACCGACGGCACGCGCCATCCCGGTCTGGGCGGCGAGGTGGCTTGGAACTTCACTAAGTTTCTGGTCGGCCGTGATGGCAGCCTGCTGGCGCGATTCGGCTCGCGCACGACGCCCGATGATCCCGCTCTGGTCGCGGCGGTCGAGCAGGCGCTGTCGGCCGCGCCGCAATGACTCGCTACGGTGCCGCGTCGTGTTCAAGGGTGTCGGCATGGAGCCAGCCGCGGCGGCCTGCGGCGTCGATGCGCACCCAGGGGCCGGCCTGTTCAAGCGGCACGACCGTACTGCCGGGATTGAGCGTAAAGAGCGTCGCACCCTCCTGCGAAGGCGCGAATCGCACTTCCGCGCGCCGCGCGAGATGGCGCGTAGCCAGCGTCGTCTTGCTGCGCAGCCGGTAGCCCATGCCTAGGCCACCCGCCAGAATCAGCAGTCCGACGCTCGCCGCGAGCAACCGGTGCGTGCCGGCCAGCAGGAAGAAGACAAAAAACGCCACCAGAACGCCACCGCCCGCCACCAGCAGCGGCACGCTGTGGCGCAGGGTCTGGCCCACCTGCTCGCGCGTGATGAGCTGCGTCTGGGGGGGGGATGCCACGGGACGCGCAGTGTCGATCACCCGCACCTCTTCGGCTGCGGCCGCAGCCGGGGTCGCGCCGAACGTCAGGCGGAACGGCCCCGTCACGCACTCTTCATACCGTTCAGTCGCGGGATTGAAGAAGCTGAAACGCGCCGCCGCGATCTCGGTGGCGTTGGTGCTCTGCGGAATGAAGACCTGCTCGCTCTTCAGATGCGTCGCTTCGCGCAGCAGTTCTTTCGGCGGGTAGCTCTTGAAGAGCGGCGATGCGGGCGGCGCGGGCATGGCCGCCCGGTCTCCGAGCCAGCCCTCGCCGATCAAGTCGAGGGAGAGCGTAACGATGTCGCCGGGCTGCACGCTATGCTGCGAGAGCCGTCCGTTGATGCGGAAATGGCCGATCGCGCCGGAGAAGTCGGCCGGACGCCCGGCCTCGGGCAACGGCCTGACGCGCAGCGTGAACGGCTCGAGCGGCTTCTGCTTGGGAAACGACTGCCAGTGTGAGAAGAAGCCGGCGTTGCGCCGCTCGACCAGCATGCAGTGCACGTGCGGCTGAAAAACGCGGTCGATCGGCTGGTGGCCGCGCGCCTTGGCGATAAAGCGGTGCACCGTGAAGGTCTGCGTGCCGCGCGTGACGCGGCTGCCGGCTGCGGGTTCAAGCCGTCCGACGGTGATCAGCTCGGGATTGTTGGGGAAGTCGGTGATCCGCACATCCTCCACCTCGCTGCCGAACGTGACCTCAAGCTCAAAATGAATCTCGAACGCCTGGTTCACATAGAGCGAGTCGGGCACCGTCTTGAAACGTCCGCCCAGAATTTCACCCGCCCGCGCTTGCGGCGCGAGCAGCAGCAGCAGACACAGCCAGCGCCCCGCCTTGCACCGCCACCCTTTTTCGCAGTCGGTTTGCGGCTGGGGAGCGCGAAGATTCTGCGTCGCGGATGAAAAGGAGGGCAGGCGAGTCGGGAGCGCGGGCGTCCCAGCCCGCAACAGCGTTTCATCAAAAGGTTTTTTGCTCGCGCTTCCTTGCCACCAGCCGGCTCTCCCTCTTCCCTCTTCCCTCCTCCTTCCTCCTTTACATTTCATGGCGCGACCTCCGTTTCGCTGGCCGAGGCGGCGAAGACACGTGCGCCCCAGGTCGCTTCGTCGTGCCGTTCATGCGCGAGCGTCATCAGGGTGGAGGCGGCAAAGACCACGGTGATCAACCCGCCGGTGAGCAGGCAGGTTTCAGCAAGGCTGCGCAGGAAGGCGCGGCCCGCACCGCGGCGGCGCAGGAGCTGACAGAACACGCCCAGCCAGAAGAGGGCCCAACCGGCTAAGGCGGTGCTGGCGCGCACGGAACAAGGAAAGGCGTAGTGCCAGAAAAAGGCGGTGCGCGACCAAGGCAGATCGGCCTGCGCGCGTCCGGTCTGGAGCGCAATCGCGGCGGCGAGCCCCTGGCGCGTTTCGGGCGTGGCGCCGAGATAACGCTCGGCGCGCGCGAAGGCGGCAGCCGCGTTGGCACCGTCGCCGGCCATGACCAGCACGCTGCCAAGATTCTGGAAAAGCGGTCCGTTGCGCACACCGTCGGCAACCAGCCGGTTATAGGTAGCGGCGGCCTGGAGATAGGCTTCGGGCGTCGTGGCGGCCGCAGCCTGCGCGCCGGCCTGCTCCCAGAGGAAGGTTCGGGCGGAATCGTCGTTGGAAGCGGCGAACGAACGATGACTCGCAAGCAGGAACAAACTGATCGCCACAAGCGCGAGGCGACGCATGCCGGCTTCTGCACCCGCGCGTTCACATGCTCTTATGGCAAAAAGTCTCATCGTTATTTACTCTTCGTTATTCACACTTGGCTTCTTCGAGAGCGCTGCGTCCAGTTCGGGCAGCAGCGATTGAATCTGCCGAACGGTCTCGGAGACGGGCGTCGCGGCATCGGGCCGGTAGAGGGCTTCGTCAAGGCGCGCCAGCAAGGTGCGGCATGCGTGCGCCGACGCATCCGGAACGCCGCGCCGGTTCAGCAGTTCGGCCGCGTCGGACGGCGTCAGCGCGCCGCCGGCCACATCGCAGCGTTCAGCCAGATAACTGCGCACGGCTTGCGCGGCGCGCGCCGGATTGTCTGTGCGCCGCAGCGCGGCGAGCGCACGCCGCAGCGCGCCGGCGTGACGGCGGCGGGCGCGCAGATGGGCGGCGAGCGCCGCGAACGGCGCGGCCAGCGCGGTCAGCAGCGCGAGCAGCGGGCCGGCCGCGAGCAGCGGCAGGACCAGG
>MWEJ01000148.1 GCA_002071025.1 Verrucomicrobia bacterium ADurb.Bin070
CGCGCTGGCTGGCGCCGAAGGTGCGCTGCGCGGCGTGCTCGACCGCTTGATGGTGGTGGTGGAGCAATACCCCGACCTCAAGGCCAATCAGAACATGATGCAGCTTCAGGAGGAGATCGCCTCCACCGAGAACCGCATCGCCTTCGCTCGCCAGGCCTACAACGACGAGGTCATGGCGTACAACATCCGCCGCGAGGTGTTTCCCGCCTCGTTGATCGCCGCGCTGTTCAACTTCGCGGCGGCGCAGCCGCTGGAGCTGGAGTCGGCCGCCGAGCGGCAGGCGCCGCAGGTGCGCTTCTGAGTGAACGGCCATGACCTTCTTCGCCCGACAGGAAGCCGCCCGCCGCCGGACGCGCGTGCTGCTCGTGTATTACGCGGCGGCCGTGGTGCTGATCGTGTGCGCCTTCTATCTCGCCTCGCGCGCGATCGCGGGGCTCGTGACGGAGGCTGCGCGTGACGAGTCGCGGGAGGTGTCCGGTCGTGGGCGCGTCGGCTTTCAGGTGTTTGCGTGGGACCCGCTCTGGCTGCTGGTGACCGCCGGGGTGAGCGCGGCGGTCATCGGGGGAGGCACGCTCTATCGGCGCGCATCGCTGGCCGAGGGCGGTGCTGCGGTGGCGCACTCGGCCGGCGGCCGTGAGATTGTGCCCGGCCGTGCCGACGGGTTTCTGGAACGGCGTCTGCTCAATATCGTGGAGGAAGCGGCGCTGGCCTCCGGCGTGCCGGTGCCGCGTGTTTTTGTGCTGGAAGAGGAGCCGGGCATCAATGCGTTTGCAGCCGGCTTCTCGCTGCACGATGCGGCGGTTGCTGTGACGCGCGGCGCGCTGGAACGGCTGTCGCGCGAAGAGCTGCACGGCGTGGTCGCGCATGAATTCAGCCACATCAAGAACGGTGACATGCGCCTCAACAGTTGGCTGCTGGGTGTGCTCTTCGGAATTCTTGTGACCTCGATCCTGGGGCGTCAGTTGATGCTGGCGCTGCGTTTCATGCGCGTGTCGGGCAACAGGAAAAGCAGCGGCGGGGGGATCGTGCTCATCGCGTTCCTTTCCGGATTGGCGCTCTGGGTGATCGGTAGCGCCGGAGTCTTCTTCGCGCGGCTGATTCAGGCCTCGGTGTCGCGCCAGCGCGAGTTCTTGGCGGATGCTTCGGCCGTGCAGTTCACGCGCAACCCGTCGGGGTTGGCCGGCGCGCTCAAGCGGATCGGCGCATCGAGTTTCGGCAGCGCGATGCGGTGCGCCAATCGCAGCGAGCTCGCGCACCTGCTCTTTTCGCCCGGCGCGTCGCTGAGCAGCCTTTTCGCCTCGCATCCGCCGCTGCTGGCGCGCATCCGCCAGTTGGACCCCGGCTTCACGGGCGATTTCACGCCGTGGCGCGCGGTGCCGCGAGAAGCCGCGCCCGCGCCGACGGCGTCGTCTTTCGCGGCCGCAGCAGGCGTGTCAGCGCTGCGCATGCCGGCCGGGGGCGATGCGGAAAGCCCGGCGGCGGCGCGCGCGCTGCCCGCGCTTGAACCGGGCCTGCGCGAAACACTGGCCCGCCCCGAAGACGCCGCCGCCGCGCTCTACGGGCTGCTGCTGAGCGGGGACGAGGACGTTCGTCAGCGCCAGCGCAGCCGGATCGCCGTTGCGGAGGCGACCGCGCTGGCCGCAGCCGCCGAACGCTGGCGCGATGTGCTGCAGGGTATGGACCGCATCACGCGACGCCAGGTGCTGGATCTGGCGGTCGAGGGGGTCCGGCAGCGCACGCCGGACGGTCGCGCCGCCTGCCTGGCGCTGGCCCGCGAGCTGGCGGACGCGGACCGCGAGCGTTCGCTATTTGAAGCCTTGCTGCTCGGACGCATGCAGCGCGCGCTGCGGCCGGCCGGCGTGGTGCGCGGTTTCTACGGCAAGCCGCTGCCGCCCGCGCGGGTGCAGGACGAGGTCGCAACCGTTCTGGGTGTGATGGCCTATCTGGGCCAGCCGCACGATGCCGCCGCCGCCGAGGCGGCATGGCGCGAGGGCGTCGTGCGCGCGACCTCCTTCGGGGTCGGCCGGCTGCCGATGCCGGCACGCCGCGCTTGCACGTTGGCCGATTGGGACGCCGCCGTGCAGCGGCTCGACGGACTCGCGCCGCTCTTTAAAGGCGAGCTGCTGAACGCCTGTTCGTTTGTGATGCGCGCCGACGGCGCGTTGACTGAGGATGAAACCGAACTGTTACGCGCGCTGGCTGACTTGCTGGATATGCCGTTGCCGGATGGCAGCCGCTTTCAGGCCGCGTGAGGAGACGCGTATGAAACGAGTGCTGATGAGTCTGACGCTCCTGGCCGCCTGGAGCTTGAGTGCCGCTGTGCCTGAGGGCGGCGTGCCCGCGATTCAAGAAAATGCGATCGCATCGTTGCGCACGGACGCCCGGACCGATCATGCGACTCTGACGCGCGTGAAGGTCGAAGGCCAGCCTTTTGCCGAGGCGCTCCGCTGCGAGATCCGCACACAGCCCGCTCATCCTTGGGCGGTTCAGTTTCAGTTCCGCACAACGCATCGCATCGAAAAGGGTGAGGTGCTCTGGATGCGGTTCTTTGCGCGCACGCTGGAGGCCCGCACCGAAAGCGGCGAAGGGCAGGTCCTTGCGATCTTTGAGAAGGCGGGGCCGCCGCATGACAAATCGCTGAGCTGCGGCGTCACGCTGGGCCGCGCGTGGCAGGAAGTCTTTCTGCCGTTCAAGGCGCTCGACACCTATGAGGCCGGCCGGGCCAGCGCGGGTTTCCATCTGGGCGTCATGGCGCAGTGCGTCGAAATCGCGGATTTCGCGCTCTACGCCTTCGGGACCGGCTATGATCTCGCGCGCCTGCCGCGCACGCGGATCGCCTATGCGGGGCAGGCGTTGGACGCGCCTTGGCGCGCCGCGGCCGCGGCGCGCATCGAGCGGCACCGCAAGGGCGATCTCACGGTGCGCGTGACCGATGGCGCGGGCCGGCCGATGCCCGGCGCCAAAGTGGCGATGGCCATGCGGCGTCACGCATTCGGCTGGGGCTCTGCTGTGACCGTGAAGGGCATCCTGCGGCAGGATGCCGACGGCGAGAAGTACCGCGCGATCATCGAGAGGCACTTTTCGCGCGTCGTGTTTGAAAACGATCTCAAATGGGGCAGTTGGGACAATCCGGCCCATCACGCGCGTATCCTTCAGGCGCTCGACTGGCTGCGCGAGCGGCGGATCGACGTGCGCGGCCATTGTCTGGTGTGGCCCTCCTGGAAGAACACACCCCGCGACCTGCAGGCGCTCAAGGGCGATCCTGACAAATTGCGCGCGCGCATCAACGCGCACATCGCGCACGAGGTGTCGACCCTGAAAGGCCGGCTGATCGACTGGGATGTCATCAACGAGCCGTACACCAACCACGATCTGATGAAGGTGCTCGGCGACGAGGAGATGATCGCCTGGTTCAAACTGGCCCGGCACCACGACCCGCAGGTCAACCTCTACCTCAACGACTATGCCATCCTGTCCGGCGGCGGCATGGACCGGGCGCATCAGGACCATTTCGAACGGACCTTGCGCTTCCTCAAGCAGGGCGGCGCGCCGATCAGCGGGCTCGGCATGCAGGCGCACTTCGGCGGCACGCCCACGCCGCCGGATCGCATGCTCGCGATCCTCGACCGCTTCGCCGCGCTCGGCCTTGCGATTTCCATCACCGAGCACGACATCGACACCCAGGACGAGCAGCTTCAGGCCGACTTCACGCGCGATTTCCTGACCGTCGCGTTCAGCCATCCCGCCGTGGTCGCGCTGCTGACATGGGGGTTCTGGGAGAACTCGCACTGGCGCCCCAACGGCGCCTACTACCGCAGCGATTGGTCGGTCAAGCCGGCCGGGCAGGTGTGGATGGACTTGGTGACCCGAACGTGGTGGACAGACGAAACAGTCACGGCGGGCGCGGATGGCACGGCGCGCACGCGCGGCTTTCTCGGCGATTATATCATCACGGTCACGCAGGGCGACAAGACTGTGTCGCTGCCCGTTTCGTTGCCACATGCCGGGGCCCGCCTCGATGTCGTGTTGTGACACGCCGTGATCCGTGCTTCCCGTCAGCCCCTCGTCGCGGTATGCTTGTGAGGTGTTAATCAAGAGGGGGAGAAACATGATGACGCGCGCGTGTGTGTGGGGGAGTCTGCTGCTGACGGCGGCAGGAGTCGTGGCCGACGAGACACCGTTTATGAAGGGACGGCGGTTCGCCGCCGCGGATTACTCGAGCGGAAAGGTCTGCGTGGTGGAGGCTGACGGCTCGGTCAGTTGGACGCAGAAAGCGCCGAACAGCAACGATCTGTGGATCCTGCCGGGCGGCTCGGTCCTCTTCACGACCGGACATGGTGTCAAAGAAGTCGGCAAAGACGGCGCGGTGAAATTCGCCTATCAGAGCCAGGCCGAGATCTATGCCGTGCAGCGCCTCGCCAACGGCAATACGTTTGTGGGCGAATGTACTTCCGGCCGCCTGCTCGAACTTACGCCGGAGGGTAAAATCGCGAAGGAGCTCGCGCTTCTGCCCGCCGGCAAAGCGGGCGGCCATGCCTACATCCGCAATGCGCGGGCACTCGCCAACGGCCACTTCCTGGTGTGTCATTACGGCGGCCGGTATGTGGCGGAATACGCGGCGGACGGCACGGTCGTCTGGACGCACAAGACGCCGGGCGGACCGCACAGCGCGGCGCGGCTGGCCTCCGGCAACACGCTGATCGCCTGCGGCGACAACGGCACGCCCTGCTTGATTGAGGTCAACCCCGAGGGCCAGACCGTCTGGCAGGTCAGCAACGCCGATCTGCCGGAGCAGCCCTTCAAGTTTCTGACAGGCTTTCAGAAGCTGCCCAACGGCAACGTGCTGGTCAGCAACTGGCTCGGTCACGGGAAATTCGGTACGGCGCCGCATCTGATGGAGATCACGCCCGATAAAAAGATTGTTTGGTCATTTGCTGATCACGTCGCGTTCAGGACGATCTCGACCGTGCAGGTTTTTGGCGAGGGCGACATGCCGCTGAGCGGCGAGGGGCTGCACTGATGAGGAGCGGGGCAATGGCACATGGGGCGGAATTGATCACGACGGCGAAGGGCCTTGAGGCCGTGGCGGCGCGGTTGTTGGACGCAGAGGCGGTGGCGGTCGACACGGAGTTCTTTTGGGAGCGGACCTATTATCCGGTGCTCGGGCTGGTGCAACTGGCAACGGCCGACGGCTGCTGGTTAGTCGATGCCGTGGCGCTGAGCGATTTGCGCGCGCTGGGGCCGGTGCTGGCAGCCCGGGATATCACCAAGCTGCTGCACGATGCGCCGCAAGATCTCGGGATTCTGGCCCGCGCGACCGGGGCGCTGCCGCACACGGTGTTCGATACGCGCGTGGCGGCCGGCTTTGCCGGCTTCAGTTCCACCGGGTCGTTGCAGGCGCTGCTGCGCGATGCGTTGGGCGTGGAACTGGCCAAGGCCGAGACGCGCTCCGACTGGCTGCGCCGACCGCTGAGCGAGGGCCAGCTCCGGTATGCGGCCGAGGATGTCATCCACCTGATCCCGCTGCGGGAGGCGCTGTTGGCACGCTGTGCCGGAGACATCGCGCGCGCGTGGCTGACTGAAGAGCTGGCGCGCCTGGAGGACGCCTCGCTGTACGGGGACCGCGACCCGCGCCTGATGTATCAACGCGTCAAAGGCGGGTCGCGCCTCGAGCCGCGGCAGCTCGCGGTGCTGCGCGAGGTGGCGGCGTGGCGGGAACAGGAGGCGCGTCAGCGCGACTGGCCGCGCGGGCACGTCCTGCCCGACAGCCTCTTGACGGCGATCGCGCAGCGCAGCCCGGCGACCCTAGACGCGCTCCAGACCGTGCCGGAGTTCCCGCAGAAGATGCCCGCGGCCGTGGCCGCCCGGCTGCTGGATGCCGTCACGCAGGGCCTCGCAGTTCAGGCGGACGCGTGCCCGCAGCCGTTCGGGCTCGACGTCGCCGCGAAACGGGGGCTCAAGCCGACGTGCGACCGGTTGTTGGCCCACATCAAGGCGGCGTGCGAGCCCTACGGCATCGATCCCGCGCTCGTCGCGTCGCGTGCCGACGCCGAATCCTATGTCAGCCGCCTCAACGAAAACGCTGTCGCCGACCACCCCCTTTCCCGGGGTTGGCGGCACACGTTAACCGCCGGTTTTATGCCATGATCATGCCGCCCGTCACCTGCCGCGCCGTCGTTCTGAGCCTGGTCCTCTGGCAGGCGCAGGCGGCGGATTGGCCGCAGTGGGGAGGGCGCGACGCCCGTAATTTTGTGGCGGAAGAAACCGGCCTTCCGAACTCGTTTCGGCCCGACCGCAAGGACGTGACGAACGGCGTTGCGACGCTCGTACCTGGCGAAAACCTGCTCTGGTCGGCCCCGCTCGGTACGCAGGCCTACGTAACCCCGGCCGTGTCGCAGGGGAGGGTTTTCATCGGCGCCAATGACGCGCTGGTCGAAACGCCGCGTTTCAGCCGCACGAAAGGCAGTGTGTTCGACTGTCTCGATGAAGCCACAGGCCGACGCCTGTGGCGCCTGGTCATCCCCCGGCTCAAGACCCGGAACAAGCTGTTCAACTTCGATGATCTGGATTTGGGCCTCTGCTCCTCTCCGACCGTGGAAGGCAACCGCGTCTATGTCATGGGCAGCCGCGGCGATGTGCTCTGCCTCGACATCAACGGACAAGCCGACGGCAACGAAGGCCCTTTCACTGGCGAGGGCCAGTACATGAGCGACACGCGGACCTTCCCTGACAAGCCGGGGCGCTTCGGCATCGCCGACGCGCCGCCCTTGCCCGCGCCTGTCGCGCTGCAGTCGGGCGACGCCGATATCGTGTGGCGCTACGACTGTCTGACCGAACTCGACGTCTGGCCGCAGGACGCGGTCGACTGCTCGCTCCTCGTGCGCGGCGACTACCTGTACGTCTGCACCTGCAACGGGGTGGACCGGTCGCACCGGAACATCCCGTCGCCCCGCGCGCCCAACCTGATCGTGTTGGACAAGCGAACCGGAGCGCTCGCGGCGGTGATCGACAAGCCTTTGGGCACCGCGCTCTTCCATGGGGACTGGTCCTCGCCGGCTCTGGCCCGCGTCAATGGCCGGGAGCTGATCGTCTGGGGCGGAGGCGACGGCTTCTGTTACGCCTTCGACCCGCTGTTCGAGCCGGGCAAGGACGGCCGTCCCGGCACGCTGAGACAGGTGTGGCGCTTCGACTGCAACCCGCCGCAGAACACCTTCAAGGACGGACGCAAGCTGCCCTACAACAAAAACGGCCAGGGGCCCAGCGAGATCATCGCCACGCCGGTTGTCGCCAATGGCCGCATCTATGTCGCCGTGGGGCAGGACAGCCGGCACGGTCCCGGCAAAGGGTGCCTCTCCTGCATCGATCCCGCAGGTGAAGGCGACATCACCGAAAAGGGCAAGGTTTGGCAGTGCGCCGACGTGGACCGCAGCTTCTCGAGCGCGGCCGTCACCCGGGACGGTCTCGTGTTCATCGCCGACTACACGGGCATTCTGCGCTGCCTCGACGCCGACACCGGCAAGGAATACTGGTCGCACGACCTCAAAGGGCGCGTTTTCTGTTCGCCGCTCTGCGCAGACGGCAAAGTTTACATCGGCACAGAGGCGGGGCGGTTGACGGTCGCGGCCGCCGCGCGCGAGAAAAGTATTCTCGACGAAGTCCGGTTCAACAGCCCCATTTACGCCACGCCGGTTGCCGCGAACGGGACGCTCTACATCGCCTCGCAGCGAAGGCTCTACGCTTTCCGGCACGTTCAGCGCGAAAAGTGACGCAGCGGCTCGGCTGAGAGGTCCCGGAAGACCGCCGCCTCACCGCTGACATTGGCGAAAGGGTGCGCCCGGCAGAACAAACCGGAAGGGCGCACGCGCTCAGCCCGACACGCGCTCAGCCCAAGATCGTGCGCACCGCATCGGCT
>MWEJ01000149.1 GCA_002071025.1 Verrucomicrobia bacterium ADurb.Bin070
CAATGGCTTCGCGTCCGGACTTCGACTCGGTGATCACATGCGTGAGCCGGCTGCCGGTTTTCACAGCCGCCGCGACCCGTGTGTGCAGTTGAAGGGTGACGCCCGCTTCCTGACAGAGATTTTCCAGGACGAGTTTCATCACCTCCACATCATAGGTTTCGGTGGGCTTGCCGCCCGGCGCGTAGGTCCTCCCGCCGGCCGAATCCATGCGCTTCACGATCTCCGCCATGATGCCGGACTTGTTCTGAACGTCCAACAGATAGGCCAGCAAGCCAGCGGTCCAGATGCCGCCCAGGCAACCGTGCTGCTCCAGCAGCACGGTTTTCGCCCCCTTGCGCGCGGCAGCCAGTGCGGCGGCCACACCCGCCGGCCCGCCGCCGCACACCACCACGTCGGCGTTCCCGACGACCGGAAGGTCACGCGCGGGTTCACGGACGGCACCTGGCGCGGGCAGGGGCTCCGCCTGAACGTTCAAAGATTTTGCCCATGGCGCGAGAGCGGCCACACTGCCGAACCTGATAAAATCCCGTCTCTTCATAAATCCTCCTTACCCCCAAAATAACCCAGACCGCTCCGCACTGCCAATATCATATCATCAACCCTTGAACCAGCGGCGTCAGCCGCGATTGAACCAGGCCGCAGGCCGTTTGAACCAGCGGCGCCAGCCGCGTTTGAACCTTTTTGAACCAGGCCGCAGGCCGTTTGAACCAGCCCCGCTACGCGGGGCGTCACAACCCCAGAAATTTGGCGACCGCCTCGCCGCGCGAGTGGACATGGAGCTTCTGGTAAATACGCTGCACCAGAGTCATGACGGTGTTGCGGCTGATCGCAAGCGAATCGGCGATCTCTTTGTAGGCCAGGCCCCGGGTCAGCAGATCCAAGATCTCCCGTTCGCGCGGCCCCAGCGTGGCCGAGTCGTCGCGTGCCGCGTTTTCTGGAACAGATGTTGCCTCAGTCTGTCGGAAAGAGTGCACGATCTTGCGCGCGATGCTGCTGGTGATCGGCGAGCCGCCGCCGTAGACGTCGCGCACCGCTTCCAGCAACTGGCGCGCGCGCACCGGCTTGAGCAGATAACCGTGCGCGCCCGCAGCCAAGGCGCGGAAGATGGTGTCGGCGTCTGACAGCACGGAGAGCATCAGAAACTGGGTCTGCGGCAGCATCGGCGCCAGTTTGCGCACCAGCGTCACCCCGTCCATGCCCGGCAGGTTGATGTCCATCAGCGCCACGTGCGGCGGTTTGCGCGGCATCTCTTCGAACGCCTCCTCGGCTGAGGCATAGGCGCCCGCGCAGCAGCACCCCGCGTCGCCAGCCAGGATCTCGGCAAGGCTCTCCCTGACACGCGCGTCATCCTCGACGATCGCGACCGGAATCGGCTTCACGACCTTTTTCCCTCTCTTTGCATGGTCTGAATATACCTGCACCGGCACCTCCTGTCATGTCGCTAAATCTAGCGACACGCTGAAGCTCAGACAGGTGCCGCGTCCCGGGGCCGTCTCGATCGTGAAGCCGCCGTGCACCTCTTCCATGCGGCGGCGCATGTTAACCAGCCCGTTATGACGTCCCGCGCGGCGGTTCACGGTGGACGGATCAAAACCGCGCCCGTTATCGCGCACCTCGACGGACAGCCGGCCACCGTCAAACTCCGCCGCCAGCCAGACCTCACTCGCGCCCGCGTGTTTGATGACGTTATTCAGAGCTTCGCGCACCGCGCAGAAGAGGTGGTGCCGCACCGCCGACGTGACCGGTTGCGGCGGCACTTCCTGCGGCAATTCATTGCGGAACCGCAGCCCCGCCACGCGCAGGTACTCGTCCGCATACCCGCCCAGATAGGTGAGCACGCTGTCGAGCGTGTCGTTTTTGGGGTTCACCGCCCAGACAATCTCGTTCAGACTCTTGGCCAAACCGCTGGCGGTGCTGAAAATCTGATCCATCCGGACGCGCGCCTTCTCGGGGTGGCCGATCTCCCCCTGACCCAGTTCGGAGAGCAACGCCATCTGCGTCAACCCCGCGCCCAGATCGTCATGGATGTCGCGCGCGATGCGTATGCGCTCACGCGCCACCGCTTGCTCGCGCGCCATTTCGCGTTCCCTCTCCCGCACGAGACGTTGAGCCGCTTGCAAACGCCGCTGTCCGCGCCGACGGACCAGATATCCGGCCAACGCGCCTGCTGCGGCCAAGGACAATACAATGACAATCAAACGGAATCCGGTCGTTTGCCAGAAGAACGCGCGAATGCTGAAGGAGATCCCTGCCTGTGCCTCCCGCCATGTGCCGGCCTGACTCGAAGCCATCACGCGGAACCGGTAATCGCCCGGCGGTAGTTTTGCATAGAGCGCTTGGCGCTCCGCCGACGGCATGCCCCAATCGTTGTCCAAGCCCTCCAGACGTGTACGAAAACGGAGATGCTCGACCCCCGCGTAGACTGGGACTGTGAAGCGGATAACCACATCGCGGCTGCCCGCAGGCAGGCGGAGCGCATGCCGAGCGTCCCGCGCCCCGGGTCTATAAGAATACGCATCGGGCGGCCGGTGCCGGACCCTTTCCCCCGAACCGGTCGAGGCAGAGAGTTCTTCGATCACGGTGGCCCCGCCGGGCTCCTCCAGATTCAACGCGTCAGGATCGAGCATCGCCACACCGGCATGCGTCGCAAACCAGAGGCGTCCGTCCGCCGTGGCGACAGCCAGAGGCCCTTGGTGATCACCGCCGGTCAGTTTGCCCTCCAAGCCGTCGCTCCATCCAAACGAAACAACCGGCAAGATTCTCCCGCGCCCAGCCTTTGCCTCGCACAGATCGTTTTGGTGAACCCGGAAAATAGCCGACCTTGAGCCCAGCCAGAGGTTACCGCCTTTGTCCGCCACCATCTGCCAGATGTCGGCCTCCGGCAGCCCGTGACCACAGGCACGGAGACGCGGTGTCCCGTTTTCCCGCGTCACAACCGCCAACCCTTTGGGCGTGCCCAGCCAGAGCGCATCTCCCTTTCCGCAGTGCAGCACACGCACCGTATCCGACGGCAACCCGTCGGCTGACCGGAACGCTGTGAAGGAACCGTCCGGCGTCCGCCGCCAGAGCCCGCTGGTCTGTGTGCCGATCCACAAGCTTCCGTCCCGATCCGCAAACAGACACAGCACCGCAGCTTCAGGGCCGCCGCACTTGACCAACCGATCTTCACCGTCGTAACGCAGCAAACCCTCGCGCGAGCCGGCCCACATCGTCCCGTCTGCCGTCTGAGCCAGAGCCGTGATGTCGCGCGAGGCATTCCCTTCCATCGTACGCGCCTGCATGATCACGCCATTCGTGGCGACCCGCCAGAGATGGTCCTCCCGCGTGCCCGCCCAGAAAGTGCCGTCGTCCGCACGGAACAGGGCGGTCACCGTAGCGTGAGTCAGAACCGGCGGTTCAGTAGGCACCTCTTTGAGCGAACCAGGGTGTCCGCGCAACAAACCACGCCCGTCCAGACCTGCCCAAAAACCGCCGTCACCGTCCGGCAACAGGGCCGTCACCGTTTTGTGTTCCTGCTGCCCTCCCGCCGGATACATCCGTACCGAGCGCCGCCGAATCTGGAAAAGACCGTTCCCTGTTCCGGCCCAAACCGAGCCGTCTGGCGTGGCCATCAGACAGCGCACGTCGTGCGCCTTCTCGATGCCCGAACCGGCGGCTACCAGCCAATTGCTCACATTGGGCCGGAACACGCCTTCGACCGCACCGTACCACACCACGCCGTCGGCCATTTCCAGCAACGCCGCGTGGCGCAAACCAGCCGGACGCACCTCCTGCCACGTGTTTCCACCACCGCAGAACATGCGTCCGTCCGGATGCTTGCACCACAACGCCGATCCATATCCGGCAAAGATCTGGAACCAGATGCCTTGCCCGATCGCCTCCGGCGTGTTTGCCAGCGCATAGACCGCTCCGTCGAAAGAGATCAACCCCTTGGCACTGGAAAGCCAGACCCTGCCGCCCGCGTCCATGTCAGCCGCATAGAAGCTGCCAGCCACCGCCCCATCCGACGGGGTTACTAACGCCAATGTCTGGCCGGACTCACGATACATGCCTGCGTTCGAGGCCACCCAAACCGTGCCGTCCGGGTGTTCCTTGACCCAGAACAGAACCAAATGCGGGGACTGGTCGATCGTGCCATCAGGCGTTTCCACACGCCACGGCTCGCCGCGACTGGCATCCACCGCACCCTCCAGAAGCACCCGCCGCCAACGGCCGTCCTCGCACCGCATCACCCCGTCTTCTCCCGCAACCCAAAGACGGCCGCGCTGGTCCCGCAGCAGGCTCTTGAAACGAGGCGGCGGGGACTCGGGAAAAGCATCTTGCGGATAGGTCACGAATTCGACACCGTCAAAGCGCACCACATGCCGCGGCGTGGTCAGCCAGATGAACCCGTCGGGGAAGCGGGCGAGCGCGGTCACGGCGCCTTCCGGCAGGCCGTCTTCGACACCCCAGCGCTGAACCGTGTAAGCATCTTCGGCGCGCCGCGCTTCCGCAAAGGGCCCATCGCCCCGGGACGGCAGCGCCAGCACGGCGCACCCTGCCCAAACGGCCATTCCGCACGCGAATCGCCCGTTCCTGTCAACCCCATTCGACATGCGCGTGATTGTCGTTTGCCACGGCTGAATTTTCAACATCTTTTGTCCATGCCTTTATCACCGGGGGCCTCAGGACCGAATCTGATTGCCGACCGAGAAGAGAGCGGGCACAATACGCGCATGGTTTGCGATCCCGGAGACGTGACACGGTTGGTGTGCGGCGCCCTTTCAGGCGGGGCGCTGTTGCTTGGGGTCAGTGCCGATCTCGCCCTGCTGCTGCTCGTGCAGACCCGCCGGATGACGCCGATCCTGCCCGCGCGCCGCGAATGGGCGCATGGCCCGTTCGCGGCGGCTGCGGTGCAACTCGTGCTGGCGGCCACTCTTTTTTTCGCGCTGCCGCCCCTGTTCAGTGCGCCGCAGACCGAACCGGCGCAGGCACACGCGCTGCTCAGCGGCTCGATTCTCTATGCCGTGCTCGGCGGCTGCGTTGTGGCGGCGTCCCTGCTCTACGCGCGCGCCCCGTTCGCAGCGACGTTTTTCGGCCCCCGCCGATCCGCGCGCCTGGCGATTCTGAAAGGAGTGTTCTTCGGTTTCGCCGCCCTGCCGCCGGTTGCCTTGATCTCGCAGGGCGTCAGCGCCGCGTTGGACGCCTTCGGGCTGGAGCCGCCGCCGCAGGAGGTGTTTCAGTGGCTGGACGACGGCAGCGTGCCTTGCGGCACGCGCATCGGGCTGATCGCGGCCGCGGTGCTCATCGCGCCGACGGTCGAGGAGTTCGTGTTCCGCGGCATCCTGTTCCGGGCGCTGATGCGGCACCGGCGCTTTGCCTATGCGGCCCTGCTTTCCGGCGCGTACTTCGCGCTGGTACACCTGCACGCGCCGTCGTTCCTGCCGCTGCTCGCCCTTAGCGCCGCTTTTTCTGCGGGCTACGCCGCGACCGGGTCAATCCTGACACCGATCGTGATGCACATGCTCTTTAATGGGGTCAGCCTGCTCGTTTATTTCGCCGGATCGGGTTGAACGTCGCCGGGCGGCGGCAGCGTGAGCGACCAGAGCGACGCCACGGTCTTGGCGATGTCGGTGTTGTCGATCATGCCCCCGAAGCGCTCCGAGCCGGGGCCGTACGCGAAAATGCGCACCGGCATGTCGGTATGGCTGGTCGTCGCGTAATCAAGGGCGAGTTTGCCGTCCGCCAGGTTCGAGGTCAGCGCGCCCGTTTCGTGGTCGGCCGTCACCAGAACCAGTGTGTCCCCATGCTTCCGTGCGTACTCGACCGCCGAATGGACCGCCCAATCCACCTGCAGCGTGCCGCGCACGGTCAGCTCGGGATTGTTGCCGTGGCCGCCGCCGTCAGTGATGGTGCACTCGACCATCATGAAAAAGCCCTTGTCGTTGCGCGAGAGGCGCGCGAGCGCTGCGTCGGTCAGACGCGACAGACAGGTTTCATTATCCAGCGTGCCCTTGGCCATGAAACCCAGCACGCGCCGGTCAGGCGGCACTCGTTCGAACGCCTCGTGATTCTCGATCACCGCATAGCCGGCCGCCTCCATCTCCGAGAGCACATCGCGTGTGTCATCCCGTTTGCCGCCCTTGTCTTTGGGGGCAAACCAGGCTTTACCGTTGGCGTTGCCGATCAGGATCTCGTACCCGCACGCGGCCGCGAACGTCGCGACTTGAGAATAAAAACTCCGGCTGCCGACATGCGCGTAAAAGCCGGAGGGCGTGGCGCCGGTGATCGCGTCGGACGTGATGATGCCGACGGCACGCCCCTGCTGCCGCGCCAATTCTGCGACCGACGTGAGCCGGCGCTTGTCGGGATCGAGCCCGAGATGGCCATTCTTTGTTTTGGCACCGGTTGCCAGTGCCGTCGCCGCCGCAGCGGAATCCGTCACGTTCGATCCCAGCGAGACCGTATGGCAGTAACCGGCAACCGGCAACTGCTCCATCACCAGACGGCCTTCGGCCTTATGTTGATACAGGGCAGTCAACTTGATCGCACCGGCCCCCATACCGTCGCCGATAACCAGAATGATATTCTTCGGCACGGACTGCGCCTGCACAGCCGGCAGCGGCGCCGCAAGCGCGGGCGCCGTGTAGGTTTTGTCGAGCGTGACCTGCTTTTTAATGCCGGAGATGCGCGTGTCGTCGCCCAGCGTCATGGCCGCCACCATCCACGCGCTGTCGCGCGCTTCCAGACGGACCGCCTTGACCGCCGGCCCCTTGAGCTTGAACTTGGAGGCGAACAGCGAGACCTGCGTGTTGTTGTTGTATGCGGTCCAGACCCTGACCGCATTCTTGTAGGCGTCCGGCTTGGCCCAGTCCGCGACATCGCGTCCGCACCGCACGTGGAACTCGGAGGTCGAGCCATCCGCATAATCGACAACCAGCACACCGGTCATCTTTTGCTCTTTCGCCGGCGGGCACCAGGCGGCACCGTGCAACAGATAAAGGCACGCGCCCTGCACGTTATCGACAGGAACGTTTGCAGACTGCGGCAGGTAAGCGCGCTGTGCGCCACCTAGAACGATGCAGGACTTGCCGCCTGTCGCGGCGTCGTTCAAAATAGCAAACGGGATACCGGAAACCTTGAGCGTACCCGGCTTCATGACCGACAGGTCGTTACCGCCCTGATCGGTCCAGCCGCCCTGCCGATCATCCGCCTGGCGGTCGGCGAAGGCCGTGTTGGCCCCCGCTCCCAGCGGCAGCGGCGTAAACGCAGGCGCCGCATAGGCGCACAGGGCGGAGAGCGAGACAAACCAACCGGCAGACAACAGGAACGCAGGCATTCTCATCGTGGTGTTTTCCAGATTCGTGGTTTCACAGGCAGAAAATGAAAGGCGTTACTATAGACGCTCAATCGTCATGCGGCAAGACGCGAGTTCCATGCAGGGCCGACGCGGGCGCATGGCAGTTCTGTTGGGGTCCGTGATTCGTAATCGTAATCTTGCTCGTAATCATAATCTTGAATGTGGCACGCACGAGCTCTTACACTGTCATCATGAACGGGCTATTCGACCATGAGAAGTTGACCGTCTATCAGGATTCGATCCGTTTTGTGGTGTGGGCGGGTGAACGCTTGGAAACACTTCCAAAGAGTCTGGCGGCCTACGACCAGTTGGATAGGGCTTCGACGTCGATTCCCTTAAATATTGCGGAGGGAAATGGAGAATACACAGCCCCGGATCGATGCCGGTTCTTTGACATAGCCCGCGGCTCGGCATTGGAATGCGCGGCGTGTCTGGATGTGCTTGTGGCCAGAAAGAGGCTTGCCCGTGCGGAGCAGGGGAAAGAGATACCGGTACGTATTGTCTCGATGCTGGCGGGCTTGATCCGCAGCACGTCCGCTGATCGTATCCATGAGGAACGGGCCGAATATGAG
>MWEJ01000150.1 GCA_002071025.1 Verrucomicrobia bacterium ADurb.Bin070
GGCGATGCCCGCATGGTCGGTGCCCGGCATCCAGACCGTGTTGCGCCCCTGCATGCGGCGCCAGCGCACCAGCACGTCCTGGATCGTGTTGTTGAGCGCGTGGCCCATGTGCAGGATGCCGGTCACGTTCGGCGGGGGGATCACGACGCTGTAGGGTTCGCCGCCCTGCGCGGCCTCGGCATGAAACCGGCCGCTCTGCTCCCACCATGCGTACCACTTGTTCTCGACAGACTTCGGGTCGTAATGCTTATCCATGTGACACTCTCCACACCCTCGCGGGACGTGACCTCTGCGTTTTTTAATGAGTCCGGAAAAATCGCACATTCATTTAACCAAAACCGGGGCATCCTGACAAAACAATCAGCCAAAAACAGGGGACACCGTTTTTACCTATTGACTCTTACGCTAGGATCAGCGACCCTTCGAAATACACCGTTCACAAAGGCAAACCGCTCCGGCGAGACTGATCATGCGGAACTTCAAACTGTTTGACGCCGCAAACCTGAAAGGCGTATTACCATGACGAGGATATCAGTTGTGATGGAAAATCGAATCAGGAACCGTGGTGTCATGGCGCTTGCGGCGCTTCTGCTCTGCGCGCCTCCAGCCGCGCAGGCGGCCGAAAAGCTCAAAGCGCTGATCGTGGACGGTCAGAACAACCATGAGGTCTGGCCGAAGTCGACGCTCATGATGAAGCACTGCCTTGAAGAGTCAGGACTGTTCGAGGTGGAGATCGCCAGGTGCCGTTATCTCTGGAAGTCCGAGCGTGAATCGGCGTATCTGCCGCTGGCCGGGGTTGGCGCGCGCGAAGCGCTGAAGGAGCCGAAAACGGATCCGGATTTCAAGCCGGACTTCGCACGATACGACGTGGTCATCAGCAACTTCGGATGGAAGGCGGCGGACTGGCCTGAAGAGACGCGCCTCGCCTTCGAAAAATACATGGCGGAAGGGGGCGGATTCGTTGTTGTGCATGCGGCCAACAACAGTTGGCCGAACTGGCCGGCTTTCAACGCGATGATTGGCGTGGGCGGCTGGGGCGACCGTACGGAGAAGGATGGGCCTTACGTTTACTATGACGGGGAAGGGAAACTCGTGCGCGACATGAGCCCCGGCAAGGCTGGCCGGCACGCGCCCGCGAAGGAATTCGTGGTGACGATGCGTGACCGCGAGCATCCAATCACCCGGGGCTTGCCGGAGAGGTGGATGCATACCAAAGACGAGTGCTATGCATTTCTGCGCGGGCCGGCCGAGAACATGACGGTGCTGGCCACCGCCTGCGACTCGCCGGAACTCCAGGCCGCCGGCCGCAACGAGCCGATGCTCATGACCATCCAGTATCACAAGGGACGCGTCTTCCACAACGCGCTCGGGCATGACGATTACTCGTTTGAAAGCGTGGGTTTTATCACCACCTTCCTGCGCGGCACCGAGTGGGCCGCCACCGGCCAGGTCACCCAGCCGGTGCCCAGGGACTTCCCGAGCGTCGACAAATCCTCCTCCAGGCCGGTTCCGATTCAGTTGCCGAAACAGCAGACGTTATAACCGGAGGCGAATCGATGGCAAAGTCACAACAGATGCAACGACGCGCGTTCCTCACGGCGACCGGCAGCGCGGCCGCCGGCCTGATCGGCGGATGCGGCACCCCGCGCGCCGCGCGGGCCGCCCGTGCCCCAAATGTCGTCTTCGTGCTGGCCGACCAGTGGCGCGCCCAGGCGTGCGGCTACGCGGGCGACCCGAACCTGCGCGGTATGACGCCGACGATCGACCGGCTGGCCGCCGAAAGCGTGAACTTCACGCACGCGGTTTCCTGCTGCCCGGTCTGCACGCCCTACCGCGCCAGTCTGCTCACCGGACAGTATCCGCTCACCAACGGCCTCTTCCTCAACGATGTCTGCCTCAGCACCCGCGCGACCTCGCTCGCGCAGGCCTGCACCCGGGCAGGATACGACACGGCCTACATCGGCAAGTGGCACCTGGACGGCCACGGACGCAGCGCCTACATCCCGCCGGAGCGGCGGCAAGGCTTCGATTACTGGAAGGTGCTGGAATGCACCCACGCCTACAACCGCTCCCCCTACTACGCGGGCAATGATCCGCAGCAGCGCCTCTGGGAAGGCTACGACGCCTTCGCGCAGACCCGTGACGCTCAAGCCTATATCGCGGGACGCGCTGGACGCGACACGCCGTTCCTGCTGGTCCTCTCTTGGGGCCCGCCGCACAACCCCTATGAAACCGCGCCGGAGCGCTTCAAGGCGCGCTTCGCTGCCGGGCAACTCGCATTGCGCGACAACGTGACCGGCGACATCGCGGCCTGGCGCCGCGATCTCGCCGGGTATTACGCGCACATCGCCGCGCTCGACGAGAGCCTCGGCCTCCTGCTAAAGACGATCGACAACGCGGGCCTGCGCGACGACACGATCGTCGTCTTCACCTCCGACCACGGCGACATGTTGGGCTCGCACGGACAGATTCGCAAGCAGAAGCCCTGGGACGAGTCGATCCGCGTGCCGCTGCTGATCCGCGGCCCGGGGGTCATGAATCGCGCCATCGACATGCCGATCAACACGCCGGATCTGATGCCCACGCTGCTGGGTGCCTGCGGCGTGCCGGTCCCTGCCTCCGCGCAAGGCACCGATTTCTCGTCGCTGCTTCGCGGCACGCGCCCGCCCGACGACAATCCCGTGCTCATCCAATGCCCCAGCCCGTTCGGCGAATGGACACGCGCGCGCGGCGGTCGCGAGTACCGCGGCGTGCGCACGCGGCGCCACACATACGTGCGCGACCTGAACGGTCCGTGGCTGCTGTACGACAACGAGGCGGACCCCTATCAGCTCGCGAACCTCGTCGGCCAGCCGCGGCAGGCCGCGGTGCAGGCACGGCTGGAGCGCGAGCTGCGCCGCCTGCTGGCCGAAACCGGCGATGATTTCCAACCCGGACAGGCCTACATCGCCCAATGGGGCTATCCGGTCGACGCGCACGGCACGATGCCTTACAAATAGCCGGCGGCGTAGCGCTTGCGGTAGGTGCGCGGAGTTAGCGATTCATGGCGGCGAAAGAGGTTGTTCAGATACTGGGCATGGCAGAAGCCGGTCCGGCGGGCGATCTCCGAGACGGAGAGGCCGGTGTGCAGCAGGTGGCGTTTGACGGAGGAAAGGCGCACGCGCTGGACCTCTTCATGCACGGACCGATTGAGGTGTTGGATGAAAAGGCGGTCGAGCGTGCTACGTGAGACGCCTGCCACGGCCGCAACCTCCTCGATGCCAAAGCTGTTGGCCAGATTCTCTTTGATGAAACGCATGGCGGTGCGGACCGCGGGAATGCTGACCGCGGAGAGGTCGGTGCTCTGCCGAAGAACAACGCCGGCCGGCGGAATGAGTACCGGCGCGACGGGCGGCGGCGCGCCGTCGATGAGCCGATCAATCAGCGCCGCGGCGTCATGCCCCACGCGGGCGAGATCGTGGGCGATGCTGGAGAGCGGCACCGGCTGGTTCAGGCAGATCAGCTCGTTGTCGTCCACGCCGAGGATGGCGACCTCCTCGGGCACGGCGATGCCCGCCACGCGGCAGACATCCTCGACGTTTGAGGCGTCGTAGTCATTGTGCGCAAAAACGGCGATCGGTTTGGGCGCCTTGCGCAACAGCCGCTCGATCCAGCGCCGCATGCGTGGCCAACTGTCCGGCGCGTTGCCGCACGCCTCGCTCCAGATCCAGTTCAAAGGCGTTTCCAGCCTCAGGTCGCGGCATCCTTGCGCAAAGCCGTTGAACCGCAGCGTCTGGATCGGCGTCAGCTCGGTGGAGAACCAGGCCGTGTGGCGGAAACCGCGCTCCGCGAAGTGCTCGGCCGCCAGACGCCCGATGCTCGCATGATCGCCGGCGACGCGCGGCAGAGGAATGTCGGGCCGGTAGAGGCCCATGTCCACGACTGGAATTTTAAGCTGCCGGATGAAACGGGCGATGTCCTTGCGGCGGTGGAACACCGTCAACACACCGTCGCCGGCCCAGCCGCGCGGAACGAGCGCCCGTTCATCCACGGTCAGGTGCCAGTCATGGCCGCGCGCATACTCACCGATGCCTTGGCGGATGCGGTGATCGTGCCATTCCATCAGAATCAGGATGTTGCGCTGGGTTGGACGGCCGGGCTTGTGCATGACAAAATATTGCACGAAATTGACGAAAGAATGCAATGGAAAAGAACCCTCTTGTTCGATACAGTTATCCTGGTTTTTTTGAGAGAAAGACGTTGACCGAAACAAGGAGCGACACGATGCAACAGATGACACGCAGAACGGCGATCAAGACGGGGGCGGCGGGGGTGTGGGCAGCGGCCTTTCCATCGATCATCCCGGCGCGGGTGCTGGGGCAGGCGGCACCGAGCAAGACGATCCAGGTGGGACAGATCGGTTTCGGGCGGATCGCCAAAGGCATGGACGTGCCGGGAATCCTGACATGCGGCGGCGTGCGGATTATCGCGGTTTCCGATCTGGACACGCGGCGGATGGCGCTGGGCAAAGCGTATCTGGATCAGCATTACGCCAACAAGGGTACCTCTGTCACACTGGGGCTGCACCAGGACTATCACGAGTTGCTTGCCCGCAAGGACATCGACGCGGTGTCCATCTCGACGCCCGACCACTGGCACAGCCAGCCCGCCGTGGAAGCGGCGTTCGCGGGCAAGGACGTGTACATGCAAAAGCCCGCCTCGCTGACCATCGCCGAGGGGCGGCTCTTCAGCGACGCGGTCCGCCGGAACCGGCGCGTCTTTCTGCTCGGCTCGCAGCAGCGCTCCTCGTCGCAGTTTCACCGCGCCTGCGAGCTGGTGCGCAACGGGCGCCTCGGCAAGATCACCGCCATCGAGATCGGGCTGCCCGGCGATCCGGGCGGCGGACGGACGGAGGCGATGCCGGTGCCGGCGAATCTGAATTACGACATGTGGCTGGGCTCCACGCCGCAGGCACCTTACACCGAAGACCGCGTCCACAAGCAAGACGACCCGAAGCTCACCTCGCGTCCGGGCTGGCTGCGCTGTGAACAGTTCGGCGCGGGCATGATCACGGGCTGGGGTTCGCACCACCTTGACATCGCGCACTGGGCGATGGGCTGGGAGGCGTCCGGGCCGGTGGCGATCGAAGGTAAAGGCGTTTTCCATACCGGCGGGCTGTGGGACGTGCATGGCGATTACGATGTGACGCTGACCTACGCCGACGGCACGCCGATGCGCGTCTGGAACAAGTTCCCGAACGGCGTGCGCTTCATCGGCGAGAAGGGATGGATCTTCGTGAGCCGCGGATCGGAGAAGGTAACCTCTTCCGACCCGGATTCGCCGGGCCGCATCCTGAAACCGCTGGACGCGAGCGACCCGAAGCTGCTGGAGGGCGAGATCGGCGCGGACGGCGTGAAGCTTTACCGCCACCGCGGCCAGCACCATCAGAACTGGATCGACTGCATCCGCTCGCGCGCCGAGACGCTGGTGCCGGCCGAGACCGCGCACCGCTCGTGCAGCGCGTGCCTGCTGGCGCACATCGGCATGAAGCTGGGGCGTAAATTGACGTGGGACCCCAAGGCCGAACGTTTCGTGAACGATGACGCGGCGAATGCCATGCTGGCCCGCGCAGAGCGCGCGCCGTACGGCACGCGCCGGGCGTTCGAACGGCTGTCCGGCAAGCTGTCGTGAGCGTCATTTGTCGAATGAATCGAGTGAATCGAACGGAATCGAGACGCAAAGCGACCGGTTCCGCAGGACGAATTTGACAATGAAGAACATCCCCCTTCTGGCGGCGGCGCTTGCCGTATCCGCCGCTTCCGCCCTCTCCGCCGCTGAAACGCTGCGCGCGTTTCAGTCCGAGAGCGCCGTCGACATCTGGGTCGGCGACCAGTTTTTCACCAGTTACCGGTACAACACCGGCGAGAAGCTGCCGTACTTCTTTCCGGTCAACGGCCCTTCCGGCGCGTCGGTCACATCGGTTCGCAATCCGCAGTTTCCGCATCATGCGTCGCTGTGGTTCGGGTGTGACCGGGTGAACGGCGGCAACTATTGGCAGGACACGATGGAGCACGGGCGCATCCTCAGCGAGCGTCTCGTGCTGGAGGGTGCCGCGCGCGGGACCAGCGCCGATCTGCCCAATATGTCCGGCCTCGAGGTGGTCATCAGCCAGACCTGCGTCTGGCGGCGCGCGGGCGCGCCGGAGCCGTTCCGCGACACCCGTCGCTATGTCATCACCGCGCCTTCGGCGGCGTTGCGCGTGATCGATGCCGCGATCACGCTGGAGGCGCTGACCGACGTGGAGATCTTAAAGACCAACCACTCGTTCTTCAGCCTGCGCGCCGATCCGGCTTTCGCGGTCAGTGCGGGCGGCAGGATGGTCAACGCCGAAGGCCTGGCCGGCGAGCAGGCGACCTTTGGCAAGGGTTCGCCATGGATGGCGTTCCACGGCCGGCGCGCGGGCGGCGTCGAGGAGGGCATCGCGCTTTTTCAGCACCCGGGCAACCCGTGGTACCCCGCGCCCTGGTTCACGCGCGACTACGGCTTTCTCTCCCCCACGCCGATGTACTGGCCGCAAGACGGCGCCGCCACAAAAATAAAGCAGGGTGAACAGCTCATGCTGCGCTACCGCACGGTGGTGTTTGCAGGCGACCCGAAAAGCGCCCGTCTGGGTGAATTGTTTGAGGCGTATGCGAAATGAACGGGATGTTTTGAACGCGGGCCGCTGTTAAAGGATCTGACACATGACTCAGCTTCAGTGGGAGACGCTGGTGGCGGTGGTGCGTGGGGCGCGGCTGGACCGACCGTTGTGCGGGTTCATCGCCGACAGTCCGTGGCTGCCGGGGTGGAGCGGCCAGGCGACGATCCTCGACTATTACGGTTCGGATCAGGTCTGGCTGGAAACCAACCTGAAGGCGATCCGCTGCTTTCCGGAGGCGGTATTCCTGCCGGGGTTCTGGGCGGAATACGGGATGTGCACCGAGCCGTCCGCGTTCGGCACCCGCCTGATCTGGCACAAGAACGAACTGCCTTTCGCGGAGCCGATCGCGCGCGGCAGCGAGTCGGCACCGGTGCTGGAAAAGCCCGACCCGCGCACGGCGGGGCTGCTGCCGTTCGTGCTGCGCCGGCTGGTGCGGGCGCGCCCCGCGATCGAGGCCGAGGGCCACGCGATCCGCTTCGCGGTGGCGCGCGGGCCGCTGAACATCGCCTCATTCCTGATGGGCACGACCGAGTTCCTGATGGCCATGCAGCTTGATCCCGTAGGGACGCACGCCATGCTGGACACGATCACGGCGTTCCTCGAGGCGTGGATCAAGCTGCAGGCTGCGGCGATCCCCACGATCCGCGGCGTGATGCTGCTCGACGACATCGTGGGGTTCATCGGCCCGGACGACGTGGCCGCGTTCGCGACGCCGTATCTCAAGCGGGTCTTCGGGGCCATCGACAGCGACGTCCGCCTGTTCCATAACGATGCCAACGGCTTGAGCTGCGCGCCGCAACTGGGCGCGGCCGGGGTGAATCTCTTCAACTTCGGCTTTGCGCACACCTTCGCGGAAATCCGCTCGCTGGCAGGACCTGAGGTGGCGCTGCTGGGCAACATCCCGCCGCGCGACATCCTCGCGGCAGGCACGCCGGAGCAGGTGCGCGAGCATGTCGCGGCGATGAAGGCGGCGCTGGCGAACGATGATACGCGCGTGATCTTCTCCTGCGGCGGTGGCCTGCCGCCGGGCGTGCCGACCGCGAACCTGCGCGCGTTTCTCGGCGAAGCCGCGCGGCGGGGGTAGGCTGGCTCGCATCAATTCTGTCGACTCACACCCGATTTAAGCGCGGTTTATGTGATC
>MWEJ01000151.1 GCA_002071025.1 Verrucomicrobia bacterium ADurb.Bin070
GCGGCGTATGGCGTGCTTCTGCTGCTCTACCGCGGCCGCCTGCACGGGCCTGCCCCGGTCGCGGATAAGGGCGGAATCCCGCCGCGCGAATCGATCACCTGGCCTATGTGGAAAGGCCTGCTGGTTCTGGCCGGCGTGATCGCCTGCTTTTTCACCGCCGTGCCGCGCGAACTGACGGCGCTGACGGCGGGTGGCCTGCTACTGTGCAGTCGCAGCATGGATGTGCGCAAGCTGTTGGGACTGATCGACTGGAGCCTGATCATGCTTTTCTGCGGGCTGTTCGTGGTGATTGCCGGACTGGAAACCACCGGTGCGCCGGAACGGTTGCTGGCCTGGCTCGGACGGCACGGCGTATCGTTCGCCGATCCTTTTGCGTTGACTGCGGTCGGCGCGCTGCTGAGTAATCTGGTGAGCAACGTGCCGGCCGTGATGCTGCTGGTGCGCTTTCTGAACGGGGCTGAGACGGAATCCTGGTACGCGCTGGCGCTGGCCAGCACCTTTGCCGGCAATCTGATCACGTTAGGCAGCATTGCAAACCTGATCGTGATCGAGCAGGCGCGCCAGCACGGGGTCATGCTCGGGTTCGGCGAGCACGCCCGCGCCGGCGTGCCGGTGACACTGGCCTCGCTGGCGATTCTGGCCGCGTGGTTGACCGTGACGCGATGAAGAAGGGAGAAGGGAGAAAGGAGGAAGGAGAAGGGAGGAGGGAGGAGAGAGAAAGGGGGTCAGGAGTTGGGATTTAGGGACTGGGCCATTTCGGCGGCGATGGCGCGTGCGGCGGCGCGAGGGTCGGGCGCCGCGAGGATCGGGCGGCCCACGACCAGGTGGGTTGAGCCGTCCGCCACCGCCTGCGCCGGCGTGGCGACACGCTTCTGGTCGCCCACCTCCGCGCCGGCAGGGCGTACGCCCGGTGTCACCAGCAGCGCCTGTGGGACCAGCGCCGCTCGCAGGGCGGCCACTTCGCGCGGCGAGCAGACGATGCCGTCTGCGCCGTTGCCGCAGGCGAGGCGTCCGAGCGCCTCGACCTGCGCCGTCATCGAGCGGGTGATGCCGATGTCATCCAGGTCGGACTGATCAAGGCTGGTCAGGATTGTGACGGCGAGAATTTTGGGGGCATCCGCACCGGCGGCGAGCGCTGCGGTCTTGGCCGCTTGGATCATCGCCTTGCCGCCGACCGCGTGGATCGTCATCAGGTCTACGCCCAGCGACGCGCCGGCGCTGACCGCGCGTTCTACGGTGCGCGGGATATCGTGCAGCTTGAGGTCGAGAAAGACGCGCTTGCCGCGGCCTTTCACCGCGCGCACGACATCCGGTCCCGCCGCGCTGAAGAGCTCCAGCCCGATCTTGTAAAAGGTGACCGCGTCTCCTAGGCGGCCGACGGTCTGTTCGACTTCGGCGGTGGAGGCGACATCCAGAGCAACAATCAGTTCAGCCATCTGTTCGTCCTTTGTGTGTGCGACGTATTAAGCCATAATTGCCAGCCGCCGGCAAAAAAAAAGTGAGGGCTCGGCAATAGAGCGATTAATCAAGCGTTTAATGCACATGTTTAAACGACGCATTCAAAGGGCGGAGGGTCCGCCCGCAGGCGTCAGAAAGGCGGAGACATGAACACCATGAAGCATACGGCTATTTTTGGAGCGGCCATCGTTGCGGTCCTGTTGCTGGCCGTGCCGGCGCGTGCCGACCGCGTGAGTGTCGGGTTGGGCGTGGGCAGCGGCGGCGGTTTTTTTGCCCTCGGGATCAACAGCGGAGGACGGGGGCCCACCCGTCATCCCGGGCGCTTCCATCATCACGGCCGCCCGATGCCGCATCTGCACCCTTTCGGTTATCTGCCGCCGCCCGTGATCATCGCGCCGCCGCCGGTGGTGGTGGCGCCGCGCGGTTACTGGAGGGAGCGCGAGGAACGTGTGTGGCTCGAGGGGTGCTGGGTCGAGGCTGTCGATGCGTACGGACGGCGCTGCAAGCAGTGGCAGCCGGGACGCTGGGAGATCCGCCGCATACGTGAGTGGGTGGAATAAGGGGTTGGGCGGGTTTCTGGTTTCGGGTTCCTGGTTTCGGGTTTCGGGTTGCAGGCACTGGAGTGCAGGTTAGTGCCTTACGAACCAACACCAGCAATAAAAAACAAGTTCTTTTACCACGCACAAAGGGGAAGGGTGGGGCATCAAAAAAACCGCTGTGCCTCCGTGTCTCTGTGGTTTAATCATTTCACCACAGAGACACGGAGGCACAGAGAAAATGGTTAGTGCCTTACGAACCGACAAACACAATTAAAAAATAATTTGTTGCACCACGAAGGCACGAAGAGCACGAAGTTTTTTAATGACTCGCCCCTTCTTCGTGTACCTTCGTGACTTCGTGGTGAGAATCTTGGGTTGCGGGCAGCGCCCGCGTTAGAGGTTAAGGGATTTTCTCTTTGCTGCGCGAGACCGCCTGACCTTCGGGGCCGAGCGCGGCGCGAGAAGAGCCGCAGGCGGCCAAGACCTGATCGGCGGTCTTGAAGTGACACTTGCAGGTTTTGAGAAGCACCTCGGGCCCGGCTTTCTTGACCAGCTCGATAGCCGAGACCTTGACCTGCTCCGAAGCCCCTTTGTGCGCCTGGATGCCGTAGGTTTCGCCCAAGCGGCCCAAGCCGCGCAGAAAGGCTTCGCGCGCCAGCACGGAAGCGGCCGCGACCGCGATGTCCGACTCCGCCTTATGGCGCTGTTCGAGCTTGATCGAGCGTCCCTTCTTCATCAGCGCCCGTTCGATCACCTGCTTGGCGCCGAACTGGTCGGCCACGGCACGCGGGCAGTCCGGCACGGTTTCCAGCAGGTTCTCGATGCAGCGCGCGTGTGCCCAAGCCAGCAGCGAGTTGACGTTGCGGATCTTGGCGTACAGCCGGTTGTAGGCCTCGGGACCGATCGACACCATGGCGAAGCGTTTGGGCCCGAGCAACTGTCGTGTCTTGGTTCCGATGAAAAAAACCGCTTTGTCGCTGAGTTGCTTGCAGTCTTTGACGCCGAGTTCTTGCATGGCGTGCGCGATGTCGGGGTCGACATAGACGGCGCAGGCCACCAGCGGCCCGAAGAAATCGCCTTTGCCGCTCTCGTCGATACCCATGTGCGGGGCCACGAGGTCCGGGTTGAGCGTCTCCTCGTATCCGACGGTGGCGGACTGCAGCACGTTCGGCTCGAGAAAGAAGAGGACGAAATCTTCAGCGCCCTTGCCCTGCACCAGGCACTTGCCGCTCTTGTAGAGATTGACCACGCAGTCCTGCGCCTCGACCGCGATCACGGTGTGCGGCACCTGCTTCGGGCGGTAGTTGCCCATCCTGAGCAGGATTTTCAGCGCTTCCTGCTGCTCTTTGTTGAGCACAAACGTATACGAATTCTTTTTTTCCATCGCGCATCGATTACAGCACAAGCCGAATGCCGCTGGCAAGCAGGAAGCGCGGACGGGGCACTCTGCGGGGTTTCTCAAAGTAAACACACCCCTCCCCCAAGGGGGAGGTCCATGTCCTTGCCCACCCGGCTCGCCTCCGCCTACACGTTGTGGCTCATTAACCGCGTCCCCACCCCTTGACGAACTAACTGCGCCCCCGGCTGCGCCGGGGGGGCGCGGTTAGTTTGTCGATTCACCTTCGATCATCCCTGCCACCGATTTCGCCCCGCGCACTTGACGCTCGTCTCACGCCACCGTATAGTGGCGCAAAAAAGGGGCATCATGAAACGTTGGATTGCGGCCGGGATGTTGTGTGGGGCGGCGGTGTCGGGCCGTTGCGCGCAGACACTTGACGTTGTGGAACGGGTGGACGTCGCGCCGGCCTGGTCCGGATGTCCGGTCGGATTCGCGCTGGTGACCCATACCAACCGTCAGTTCCTCGCTTTTTACAACGCGAAGCGCGTGATGACCCTCGCGCAGCGCGATCTGCCGGATGGGGACTGGCGCTTCGCTGAACTGCCGTCAACGCTGGGCTGGGACAGCCACAACTACATCGCGATGGCGACTGACGGCGACGGCATGCTGCACGTTTCCGGAAACATGCATGGCGTGCCGCTTGTCTATTTCCGCAGCGTCCGTCCGCTGAACATCCACGCGATGGAACCGGTACACCGCATGACCGGCGATCAGGAGCGGCGCGTGACGTATCCGCGTTTCATCAAAGGCCCGGAAGGCGCCTTTTTGTTCACGTACCGCGAAGGCGGCAGCGGCAACGGCTCCACGCTCTGGAACCGTTACGACTGCGCGACGAAAACCTGGTCGCGGCTGATGGACGAGCCGCTGTTTGACGGCGAGGGCTTGCGCAACGCGTATCCGATGGGGCCGACGTTGGGCCCGGACGGCTTCTACCACATGACCTGGGTGTGGCGCGACACGCCGGCGTGCGAGACCTGTCACGATATCAGCTATATCCGCAGCCGCGACATGCGGAGGTGGGAGAATGCCGCAGGGCAGTCTGTCGCGTTGCCGATCCGGCTTGGGGCGGATGTGGTGGTCGATCCTGTGCCGGTCAAGGGCGGTCTCATCAATCCGTGTCAGGCGATCGGGTTTGACACGCAGGGACGCGCGGTCGTGACCTACACGAAGTACGATGACGCAGGCAACACGCAGTTGATGAACGCACGTTGGGAGGGAGGCGCTTGGCGCAAGGTGCAAACCTCCGACTGGAATTACCGCTGGGCCTTCTCAGGAGGCGGATCGATCATTGGCGAGGTGGGGGTGGGGCCGGTGGAGGTTCAGGACAGATTTTTGGCGCAGGGCTATTCGCATGCCAAACTGGGTGGCGGACGCTGGCGGCTGGACAGCGAGACGCTCAAGCCGGCGGGCAAGATCGGCGGGCGGTTCCGATTTCCTCCGGAAGTCGGCCGCAAAGAACACGACACGCCTGGCATGTCCGTGCGTCACGCGGGCGATTGGGCGGCCGATCCGGCGACCGGGCTGTCGTGTGACGGTTTCATGTACCGGGCGTGCTGGGAGTCGCTGCCGGCGAACCGCGACCGTCCGCAGCCTGGCGGGGTGCCGCCGCCGGCCATGTTGCGCGTGTATAAATTGCGGGTGCTGCAACCGTAAGGGTGAACGGAAGGGGAGAAGTTATGCGGAGAGCGGTGTGGAGTCTGTTCGGGCTGTGTGCCGGCGCGGCTTTCGCCGGGCCGGCGGCGGAGTTGGCCGTGGTCGGCGACTGGCAGGTGAAGGTTGAGGCCGAGGGCGTGGAAGCTACGTTGACGGTTGAGCGGCCGGAGATCGTTCGGGTCGAGGCCGAGGCGTTGCCGCGGCTGCCGCTCTATGCGCCCAAAGCCGCCCAGTACGCGCGCGGCGCGAAGCTGAACGGCGTGCGGGCGCAGGAGTGCACGGTGCGGCATGCGCTGGATCCGGAATCCCTGAAGGTGATGGATGCGGCGGGAACGGTCACCTTTGCGCGCGGACGCGACTACGAGGCTGAAGCGAGCTGGGGCTGCGTGGGCCGCCTGGAGGGCGGAGCGATCGGCGCCGATACGCCGGTAAGGATCGCTTACGCATACGGCACAATGCGGATGGATGCCGTGGTGCTGACGTCTGACCGGCACATCGCGTTGCGGCGCGGTGTCGCGCACGTATCGCTGCCTGAACTGCCCCCGCTGGCAGCGGGAGAGCGCCGCCTCGCCTCGATTTGGATCACCCCGCGGCTCGCACGTCTGACGGCATCCCATTTTTTCCCCGTGCTGGAAACGGCCTATCCCGAACCGCCGAAACCGGTGCCTAGCGTGGCGGAGCGTTGCCTGCCCAAGACGATGGCGACGTTGAAGGCCGGCGGACGGCTGCGCGTGCTGGCGTGGGGCGACAGTGTCACCGACGCCAGGTATCTGCCGGAACCAGCGAAGACCCGCTGGCAGGAGCAATTCGTGCGCCGTCTGCGCGCGGCTTATCCCGCGGCGTCGATCGAGCTGGTGACCGAAGCCTGGGGCGGACGCAACACCGGCAGTTATTTCAACGAACCGCCGGGGAGCCCGCACAACTATCGGGAAAAGGTTCTCGACGCGCGGCCGGACCTGGTCGTTTCTGAATTCGTCAATGACGCCGGGCTGGATGCAGCCGGCGTCGCGAAGCACTACGGGCGCATCCGTGACGATCTGAAAACGATCGGTGCGGAGTGGATCATTCTGACACCGCATTATGTGCGGCCCGACTGGATGGGCTTTTCGGAGGAACGGCAGTGCGACGAAGACCCGCGGCCCTATGTCAAAGCGCTGCGCGGGTTCGCTGTCGAGAACCATCTGGCTCTTGCGGACGCTTCGCTGCGCTGGGGACGTCTGTGGCGGCAGGGTATTCCCTACTCCACGCTCTTAATGAATAACATCAACCACCCGAACCCGTTCGGCATGAGCCTGTTCGCCGACGCGCTGATGGTGCTGTTTCCGTGACCGCAGGGTGGCCTATGCGAAGGATCGAGAGGACTTTTTGAACGCTCAATGTTTAACGCTCAACGCTCCACGCTCAAGGTGCAGACGAGGGCTCATCGTCGCGGCCGCCGCACTCAGCGGCATCCTGCTGTGGACGGCCTTCCCGCCCTCTTCGCAGGCGGACAGTGCCTGGATGGCCTTGGTGCCGGTCATGCTGGTGATCCGACATTGCGCGCCCCGCGCGGCGGCCGGGTGGGCCTGGCTGGCCGGCCTGATCTTTTGGGTGGCGACTTTGAGCTGGTTTCCGGCGATCATCAAAAATGGCGGGCCGTGGCCGCTGGTCCTGTTGGGGCAGCTCGGCCTGGCCGCCTGGTGCGCGGCGTTTCTGGCCGCCTATGCGTTCGCCTCAAGCCGCGTGTGGCGGTGGGCGGGGAGGTCGCCCGGCTGGCGCCGCGTGTGCGCCGTCCTGTGCGTCGATCCGCTGCTCTGGGCGGGCTCGGAGCTGGCGCGCGGCTGGCTGTTCTCAGGATTCGCCTGGAATTTTCTGGGCGTGAGCCAGGTGAACAACCTGCCGTTCATCCAGGTGGCGTCCGTCGCGGGCGTGTACGGCGTCTCGGCGCTCGTGGTCGCCGTCAACGGCGCGGTCGCGAGCATCGTTGAAAGAGCGGCTGCACCTTTTGCGGCACGTCTGGCCGTTTCCGCCTCCGAAGCCCCCGTGACCCGCCCCGGCGTTGGCGGTCGCCTGCTGCTCTCCTCGGAAAGCATGCTGCCGGTCGCGCTGGCGGTCTTCTGCTGGTATTGGGGCATGCAGCGAATTCAGTACGCGCGGCGCTTAAACGATCAGGCTGCGGTCTGGCACGTCGCGCTGGTGCAGCCCAACTCGCCTTGTGTCTTCACGCTGGACGACGACACCGTGCGCAACCAACAGGAAGTCCTAGTGAATCAGACCCGCTTGGCCGGAGCAGCCCGTCCTGACCTGGTGGTCTGGCCCGAGACCGCCGTGCTGGGTTCCGTGCCTTACGAGCCCGACACGCTGCGTGTGATCCGCGAGGGTGCCGCCGCAGCGGGCGCGCCGCTATTGACCGGCGCGCTGGAAATCGAGCGGACGACGGTTTCATCCACCGCACCGCAGGGTCTTCTCTACTACAACGCCGCTTGGCTTTATTCCGCCACAGGCGAAGTGCTGGGGCGTTACCGCAAACACCATCTGGTCCCATTCGGCGAATACATTCCGTTGGACAAGCGCGTGCCGGCGCTTCAGCGACTGGCGCCCACCGGCGTGAGCTGCACGCCGGGCCGAGACTCCGGCGTGCTGCACGTGGCGCGCGCGTCCGGCGGCACGCTGGCGCTCGGCCCGTTGATCTGCTTCGAGGATACCGTGCCGGCCCTGAGTCGCGCGGCGGTGCGGGCCGGTGCGCGGCTGCTGGTGCTGATGACCAAC
>MWEJ01000152.1 GCA_002071025.1 Verrucomicrobia bacterium ADurb.Bin070
CTCGCCGAACTCCTTCACGCCCGGCGCGAGGATCAGCAGCTCGCCGCCGTCGGCCATGGCCATGCGCGTGCGGTAAACCGCCTTGTTGCCCAGCCAGGTGCTTTTGAACTCGGAGGGATCCAGGTAGACCACGCATTTTTTGAAGGGTTTCGGCACCATCTCGAAGTTGACCTCGAGCGCGAGCGCCGCGGCGCGGTTGAAGACCTCGATGTCGTCGCCGACATAGAGTCCGCGCACCGCCATGCCGCCGTCGTCGGCGCGCCCCACGACCGTCTGCACGTACACGGTCTGCGGCAGCAGGTGGCCGAAGTGGTCGGAGCCGTAGTTGAAGAGCCGGCGCACCGGCGTGTCGGCGCGCCCCATGATGCGCTCCATACCGTAAACCGCGCCCACGAAGTGGCTGCGGTTGATCGCCACGGCGCCGCCGGTGCCGACGAAAAGGTTCTTGTTGTAGTTGGCCATGCCGATCACCTCGTGCGGCACCACCTGGCCGATCGAGAGGATCAGGTCGAAGCCGCCCTCGACCAGCAGCCGGTTGACCTGCACCGGCCAATCGAAGTCCAGCCGGCCTTCGGTGAGCTCGCGCACGTACTCCGGCGGCACAGTGCCCAGCGTCACCACGTCATTCCGCCAGTCGTGGGGCTTGAACAGGTGGAGCGGCATCGCGCCGAACATCTCGCGGAGCTGCGCCTCGGTCATCGGCGAATGGGTGCCGAGCGCCGGCAGCACGGCGGCCAGCCGGTCGCCGTAATACTCCCACACATACTGGGTCAGAATGCCGGCCTGAGAATGGAAGCGGGTGAAGTCGGGCGGCAGCACCAGCACCTTGGCGCGCGGGCCCAAGGCATCCAGCGCGGCGAACAACGCCTGCTTCATCTGCGGCCGGTCGAGCGTTTCACGCGCCGCGCCGCGGGCAACATACACCATGGCGAATCCTTCCTTAAAAATCCGGCGTTTAGTCTCGCACATCGCCTGCTTCAAATCAAGCCGACGCGCAAAATGGGGATTGTCGAAGCGGCGCGCGCTGCCGTATACTGGCCCCCGTTTATGCGAATCCTCACCCGATACGTGCTGCGAGAATTCCTGGTGCCGCTTGTCTACTGCCTGGTCGGTTTTCTGGGCATCTACGTGCTGTTCGAGCTGTTCGACTCCTTCAACCGCATTCTCGAGGCCAAGCCTCCGGTCACGACCGTCGCCGCTTTTTTCGCGGGGTACATCTCGCCCTATCTGGAGTGGCTGATCCCCGCCGCGCTGCTGCTGGCCGCGCTCTACACGATGTGGAACTTCTGCCGCCACAGCGAGATCACGGCCATGCGCGCCAGCGGCATCACCTTCCTGATCATCGTGCGGCCGCTGCTGGCGGTGGCGGCCGCGCTGGCCGTCGCGGTCACCTGCATCAACGAATTTTACGCGCCGTGGGCCTCCGAGCGGGCGCGCGACCTGCGCGAGGCGCGCTTCCAAGAGGTTTCGGACAAGGCTTTCGAGAACATCCCCTTCTACAACCAGCCCGCCGGACGCGTCTGGCGCATCAACCGGATGTCCGCCGCCAACCCGAATCTGCTGGAGGGCGTGCGGCTCTCGTGCGACCGTCCGGACGGCAGCCGGCTGGTGGACATCACCAGCAGCAAAGCCGAGTATCTCGACGGCATGTGGTGGTTTTTCTATCCGAAATACCAGTATTTTGACGAATTGAACAATCCGGTTGAGAATCCGATCCCCACGGTGGCGGCGATGCCGCTGCGCGCCTTCCCGGATTTCGACGAGCGGCCGCGCGATTTTCTGCTGATGAATAAAGCGTGGGAGTATTACACGGTCCGCGACATGTACCACTACCTGGCGACGCACCCCCATCTCACTCGCGGCGAGGTTGCGTCCAAGACCTTCGACATCCACGCGCGCCTGGCCGCCCCCTTCTCCTGTCTGATCATCACGCTCTTCGCGATCCCGGCGGGCGTCGCCACCGGGCGCCAGAGCGTCTTCAAGGGCGTGCTCATTGCGGTCGCGCTCTTTTTCGCCTTCTACGCGGTCTCGATCGGCTGCATGGTGTTGGCCAAGAACGCCCTGGTCCCGGCCATCCCGGCCGCCTGGTTCGGCAATCTGGCTTTTCTCACCGTCGGCCTCTACCTCTTCTACCGTCAGCGCTGAACGTTTCCACCACGAAGAGCACGACGTTTTTTATGACTCACCCTTTCTTCGTGTCGTGACGTCGTGGTCTGCATTTCGGGTTGCGGTCTCTGCCCGCGTTAGCTTTCCGCGGCTTGTATGCGCACCCGCAGCACGTTGTTGGAAATCACGCTCTGCACGTTCGCCGCCCGTTCCACCCGGCACGGCAGACGTACATGCTTCAGGTAGGAGGCTCCCCCCTCCTCGTCCGTCCGCATCGCCAGCGTCAGCGTGCTGCCCGCCGTGGTCACGCGCACGCTCTCGCGCGCCACGCCCTCAGGCAGCGCGAACAGAATCTCGAAACTTTTGCCGTCCTCGCGGATGTCCATCGCCGGACGGCTGGGCATCCGTTCCCAGTCCGATTCAACCAGCGACCGGGCAATCGCCGACATATTGCGCCGACCGGTCGAGACCCTCAGCCCCTCGACCGCTTTCGCGCGCGATTCAGGACGTCGCCATAAAACCTTGCGCGTCGCCCCCGCCGGCCCGGCCTCGTCCGCCGCCTCCCCCCGCCCGCGCAAATGCCAGGCGACACCCAGCAAGACAAACACGGCAAGCAGCAGCAGGCGATCACAAACCGCCCACGCATGTTTTAACGCTGTTTTCCCATTCATCTTTTTCTAATCCCACTGTTGGCCCTCTCTCAAGCAAGCAGAGGTCATGCCATCCCTCCTTCCTCCTTCTTCCTTTCCCCTTCTCAAACTCCTAACTCCTAATTCCTAATTCCTAATTCCTCCCGGGCTGTGTCAATCTGGCCGCTGGAACGCGCCAATCTGTCGCATCCCGGCTTGCCGCACCCATATTCCCTGCTTTATACTAGGGCTCATTCCTCGGCACAGTCCCTGCTTCTACCGAACGACATGACGGCATCTCTCGAACAACCTTCCGCACCGCGCCACGGCGTCTGGCGGCTGGAGATCGTCCTGCTGCTCGCCCTGCTGACCACCGCGCTCGGCGCGGGCGGCGTGCTTCATTTCCTGAAGTGGCAGCACGATAAGCAGGCGCACCTTGCCGCCACAGAGACCGTCCTGCAGGAAGGCGAGGCGCTGCTCGACACCCTCAGCGGCTTTAACATGGCCACCGCCACCAATCTCACGCCTGTGCGCTGGCGTCAGTTCTCAACCATCGTCGACAGCGCCTTCTCCGTGCGCAAGGACGTGCAGTCGATCTCGGTCTCGCGTGACGGCGTGACCCTCTTCCACCGCCAGGCCGGAGGCCTGCGCGACGCGCCGCGCCCGCCCCAGCCCCCGGGCATGACGCCTGCCGACACGCCGCCCGGCGAGAGCGAGACCGAGATGTCGCAGGGTTCGCTGGAGATCGGCGGCGTGCGCCAGCCGGTTTTCGTGATCACGCGCACGCAACGCCTGCCCGACGGCAGCCAGGTGGTGACCGAGGCCACCTTCAAGCGCGAGGCGGTGGGCGCCGAAGAGCAGACCGCCCGCGCCCTGGTCTCGTCGCTCTTCGCTTTCGCCGTCGGCGTGCTGATCCTCGCCTTCGCGGTCTGCGCCGGCGTGCTGCTGGTGGCGGTCGCGCGCGACCGCCGCCGCGAGGCGCGCGCCCGCCAGGAGGAACACCTGGCCTTTTCCGGCGTGCTGGCCAACGGCATCCTGCACGATTTCCGCAACCCGATGTCGGCCGTGCGCCTTGACGCGCAGATGCTCGGCAAAGAGCTGGCGCGCGACGACGGGTTCCGACCCGAGCGCGTACGCGACCTCGCCGGGCGCATCGCCCGCACCATGGCGCGCATGGACAAGATCTTTCAGGAGTTCCTCTTTCTCGCCCGGCCGGCGGACGAGCGCCCCGAGCCGGTGGATCTTGATCAGGTGGTGCGCGAGTGTGCCGACACGCTCGCGCCGCGCGCCGAACAGGCCGGCGTCACGCTGCGGGCCCTGCCCCACGATCCGCTGCCGCCGGCTGCGGCCTATCCCTTTGCCCTGCGCCGCGCCCTGCTGAACGTCCTGGTCAACGCCATCCAGTTCGCGCCGCGCGGCAGCGAAGTGACCGTTGTGCTGGGCCAGCAGGATGCGCTTCTCGCCCTTGAGGTGCTGGACCGCGGCCCCGGCATCCCGGCCGCGCGGCGCCAATCGGTCTTCGACATGTTCGTCACCGGACGGCCCGAAGGGACCGGCCTCGGCCTCTTCCTGGCGCGCACCGCGGTCCGTCGCTGCGGCGGCGACATCCAGGCGCTCGCCCGCGACGGCGGCGGCGCCCGCCTGCGCATCACCCTGCCCGCCGCCACCCCCAACCCCCCAACCCCCAACTCCTAATTCCTAACTCCTAATTCCCATGCAAGCTTCCCCCACACTCCTGATCATCGAAGACGATCCCGACAACGCCCGTTCGGTTGAAGAGGCCGCCCAGGACGCGGGATTCACCACGCGCTGCGCCGCCACCGGCCTGGCCGGCGTGGAGGCGTTTCAGCAGCAGGTGCCGGATCTCGTGCTGAGCGACCTCGTGCTGCCGGACATCGACGGCCTGCAGGTGCTGGCGCGCCTGCGCAAGCTCGACGCCGCCGTGCCGGTGATCATCATGACCGCTTACGGCTCGGTCGAGTCGGGCGTGCGCGCCATGCGCGAGGGCGCTTACGACTACGTGACCAAACCGCTGGAACTCGACGACATCCAATCCAAACTGCGCCGCGCCTATGAGACCGCCCGCCTGCGCCGCCAGGTCGACAAGCTCTCGCAAACCGTGCGCGAGAAATTCGCCTCCACCGCCATCATCGCCGAATCAACGGCCATGCAGGCCGTGATCACGCAGATCGAGGCGCTGGCCGACACCATGGCCACGATCCTGATCTGCGGCGAGAGCGGCACCGGCAAAGAGCTGGTCGCGCGCGCGCTGCACGTCGACTCCAAGCGCGCGGCCGGCCCTTTCGTGGCGGTCAACTGCGGCGCCTTCGCCGAAAACCTGCTGGAGTCGGAGCTGTTCGGCCACGAGAAGGGCTCTTTCACCGGCGCGACCGGCACGCACAAGGGCGCGTTCGAACGTGCCGACGGCGGCACGCTCTTCCTCGACGAGATCGGCGACGCGCCCGCCTCGGTACAGGTCAAGCTGCTGCGCGCGCTTGAAGAGAAAGAGGTGCGGCGCGTCGGCGGCCGCGAGGTCTTCAAGGTCAACGTGCGGCTGGTTTCCGCCACCAACAAGGATCTCGACGCCATGGTGCGCGAGGGAAGCTTCCGTGAAGACCTGCTCTACCGGCTCAACGTGGTGACCCTGCGCGTGCCGCCGTTGCGCGAGCGCAGGGCGGATATCCGGCCGATGGCCGACCGGTTTATCGCGCGCGCTGCGGCAGAGAACGGCAAGGCCATCGCGTCAGTGAAACCCGACTTCTATGCCGCCCTCGAAGCGCACGACTGGCCCGGCAACGTGCGCCAGCTCCGCAACATCGTGGAGTCCGCCGTGCTGCTCTCGCCCGGCGGCGTGCTCACCGCCGCCTCCGTCAATGTGCCGACGTCCCAAGCGCGCACCGCCGCGCCCGTCCTGCCCGGCGCGCTCGCGATTCCGGCCGGCATGACGCTGGAGCAGCTCGAGCGCGCGGTACTGGAAGCCAAGCTCGTGCAGAACGCCGGCAACCGCACGCTGACCGCCGACCAGCTCGGCCTCTCGCGGCGCACCATCCAGCGCAAGATCAAAGAGCACAATCTGCCGTTTTAACTGCCTTGCAAATGTGATATGATCCCGACTCCTTTCTGAACCCCGAACGGACGACCCGCCCATGAACAGAATTCTTAAGAAAACACAGCTTTCAGACGATGTTTACCGCATGGAGGTTGAAGCGCCGCTGATCGCGCGCGAGCGCAAACCCGGTCAGTTCATCATCCTGCAGATCGACGACCAGCTTGGCGAGCGCATCCCGCTCACGATCGCCGATGCCGATCCGGCGCAGGGCAGCATCACGTTGATCTTTCAGGCCGTCGGCCGAACAACCCACCTGCTGGCGGACAAACAGGAAGGCGACACGATCGCCGCGCTGCTGGGACCGCTCGGCCAGCCCACCCACATCGAGAAGGTCGGGCATGCGGTCTGCGTGGGCGGCGGCATCGGCGTCGCGCCGCTGCACCCGATCGCCCAGGCGCTCAAGGCCGCCGGCAACCGCGTCACCATCATCATCGGCGCGCGCAACCGGTCGCTGATCATCCTGGAAGAGGAGATGCGCCGCATCGCCGACGAGCTGATCATCGTCACGGACGACGGCTCCTACGGCCGCAAGGCGCTGGTGACCGAGCCGCTGAAAGAGCTGTGCGAGCAGACGCCCAAGCCGGATCTGGCCGTGGCCATCGGGCCGCCGATCATGATGAAATTCTGCGCCGAGACCACGCGCCCCTACGGCGTGCACACGGTGGTCTCGCTCAACACCATTATGATCGACGGCACGGGCATGTGCGGCGGCTGCCGCGTCACCGTGGGCGGCAAGACCAAGTTCGTGTGCGTCGACGGGCCGGAGTTCGACGGCCATCTGGTTGATTTCGACAACATGATGAAACGCCTGCGCGCCTACAAGCCGCGCGAAGACGCCGACCACCAGGCGCACCACTGCCGGCTGGATGAAGCGGCTGCCCTCCTGACTCCTCATTCCTAATTCCTAACTCCTATCTTCTAACTCCTGGTCGCCCGGACTCTTATCATGCACACATCTCCCGAATCCCTCCATCAGGCCGCCGCCGCAACTCTGGCGGCGTTACAGGACCAGCCCCTGACCCCCAAAGCGCGCATGGCGATCCCGGCGCAGGCGATGCCGTCGCAGGATCCCGCCGTCCGGCGCGGCAACATGAGCGAGGTCGCGCTCGGCTACTCGGCCGAGCAGGCGCGGCTGGAAGCTAAGCGCTGCCTGCAGTGCAAGAACGCGCCGTGCGTGCAGGGCTGCCCGGTGCGCATCCGCATCCCCGACTTTCTCAAGGCCGCCGCAGACGGCCGGTTCGACGAGGCGGTCGCGATCATTCGCGAGAACAGCCTGCTGCCGGCCGTGTGCGGCCGCGTCTGCCCGCAGGAGGTGCAGTGCCAGGCGCCCTGCACGCTCGGCAAGGCGCTTAAGGATGTCGACAAGGCGGTCTCGATCGGGCGCGTCGAGCGTTTTGTCTCCGATTTGGAACGCGAGAGCGGACGCCAGGCCGCGCCTGAGATCAAGCCCGCCACCGGCAAGAAGGTCGCGGTCATCGGCAGCGGTCCGGCCAGCATCACAGTCGCGGCCGACGTGCGCCGCGAGGGTCATGAGGTCACGATGTTCGAAGCGTTCCACAAGCCCGGCGGCGTGCTGATCTACGGCATTCCGGAGTTCCGTCTGCCCAAGGCGATCGTGCAGAACGAGATCGACCTGCTGCAGCGCATGGGCGTCAAGCTGGAACTGAATTACGTGGTCGGCCGCACGCGCAAGATCAAAGACATGCTGGCGCAGGACGGCTTCGACGCGCTTTTTGTCGGCACCGGCGCGGGGCTGCCCAAGTTCATGAACATTCCGGGCGAGAATCTGGTGGGCGTCTTCTCCGCCAATGAATACCTGACGCGCGCCAACCTGATGAAGGCCTACGACACCGAACACGCCCACACGCCGCTCTACACCTCCAAGAAGGTGGCGGTGCTGGGCGGCGGCAACGTGGCGATGGACGCGGC
>MWEJ01000153.1 GCA_002071025.1 Verrucomicrobia bacterium ADurb.Bin070
GCCGTGGGCGCTGTCGACCACCACCACATCGACCTCTTCGTCCGCGAGCATCGCCATGCGGTCGTGGTCGCCGGCACTGACGGCGGCGGCCACGCGCAGGCGGTAGCGCGAATCGCGGGTGTAGAGCGGCTGGGCGTTCTCAACCAGCTCCAGGACGTCGGTAAAGGAGTAGAGGCCGACCAGCCGTCCGTCGCTGTCCACGAGGGGCAACTTGCCGATCTTGTTCTCCATCATGATGGCGTAGGCCTGTTCCAGCGAGGTGTCGGGCGCGGCCGTGATCACGCGCGTGGTCATGACCTCGGACACGCGCGTCGCGCTCTTCTTGGCGAAGCGGATGTCGCTGGAGGTCACGATGCCCGCGAGGCGGTCTTGGTCGTCGAGGATCGGAAAGCCGCTGAACGAGAGGTGGTGGTCGTCTCGGTACTGCTGGATGTAGGCCAGGGTGTCGGCGTTGTGGAAGGCGACCGGCTTCATGATCAGGCCGTTGAGGTGGTGCTTGACGCGGCGCACGTGCTGGGCCTGGATTTCGGGCGGCAGGTTTTTGTGGATCACGCCGATGCCGCCGAGCATCGCCATGGCGGTCGCCATGCCGGCTTCGGTCACGGTGTCCATCGCGGCGCTGACAAACGGGATGTTGAGGGTAATGCGGCTGGTCAGCCGCGCGGCGAGCGTGGTCTGGTCGGGAAGAAAGTCGGCGTACCGGGTGACCAGCGTGACATCGTCGAAGGTCAGCCCTTCGAACGGGAACTGTTTCATGAAAGCGGCAACTTGAGCGTTTACGTGCATCGATGACCTCCGAACCCTTTCGCTTTCCCGTTATTATATAGCCGATCCTGGCGGGATTTGCAATCCCGTTCATTTTGACATTCGGCGTTCGCGTGTTTTCGCCCAAGCGAAAACGCCGCCCCTGCGCAGGCAGGGACGGCGTTTAAACAATGGACAACAGTCCAGGCGCTTACTTCGCGATGACCTTGGCCATCTCCAGCACCTTGTTGGAATAGCCCCACTCGTTGTCGTACCACGCCACGATCTTGACGAAGGTCGAGTCGAGCATGATGCCGGCTTCGGCGTCGAAGACCGAGGTCTTGGCCTCGCCGCGGAAATCGGTCGAGACCACCTTGTCCTCGGTGTAGCCGAGGATGCCCTTCAGCTCGCCATCAGCGGCCGCCTTCATCGCCGCCTTGACCGCCTCATAGGAGGTCTCTTTCGCGAGCACGGCCGTCAGATCGACCACCGACACGTCGGAGGTCGGCACGCGGAACGCCATGCCCGTGAGCTTCTTGTTCAGCTCGGGGATCACCTTGCCGACCGCCTTGGCCGCGCCGGTGCTCGACGGGATGATGTTCTCGAGGATGCCGCGGCCGCCGCGCCAATCCTTCTTGGAGGGGCCGTCCACCGTCTTCTGCGTCGCCGTGGCGGCGTGCACCGTGGTCATCAGGCCTTTGACGATGCCGAAGGTGTCGTTCAGGACCTTGGCGACCGGCGCCAGGCAGTTGGTCGTGCAGGAGGCGTTCGAGATAATGGTCTGGCCGGCATAGCTCTTGTGGTTCACGCCGTAGACGAACATCGGCGTATCGTCCTTCGACGGCGCCGACAGGATCACCTTCTTCGCGCCTGCCTTGATGTGCGCTTCCGCCGTCTCTTTCGTGAGGAACAGGCCGGTCGACTCGACCACGATGTCGGCACCGACTTCATCCCATTTCAGCGCGGCCGGATCCTTCTCGGCCGTCAGGCGGATCTTCTTGCCGTTCACGATCAGGTTATTGCCGTCAACCGCCACCTCGCCCTGGAAACGGCCGTGAACCGAATCATACATCAGCATGTACGCCAGATAATCGGGGTCCAGCAGATCGTTGATGCCGACAATCTCGACCTCGTCCGAGAAGTTCTTGATCGCCGCGCGGAACACCATACGGCCGATACGGCCAAACCCATTGATACCAACCTTGATCGCCATTTTTCTACTCCTTCGCTGTTTTAGGACAACAGAGACGGGCCTCGCCGACCCAGCCATGCCGGAACCCGCCGCGCCTTCCGGCCGTTCATCCGGGAAAAGAGCCTGCGCCCCTTGCATGATTGGCGGAATAGGATACGCATTCCCCCCCCGGTCGTCAATCGGGAAATCGAGGAAATCGATATACCCTGATCGATTCAGAATGACGCTTTACAGTCACCCCTCGCGCGGGTAAGCTACCGGGCACACCATGAAAAAAGGCTGCACCCGCGATTTTCAGACTGCCTACCACCCGCCCGGCCGCGACGCCCTGATTTGGGGCGTGCGCGTGCTCGACGCGGGCTTCGAGGCCTTCCCGCCCGGCAAGCCCTACCCGTCCAAAGAGCACCACCCCGCCCCCTACCTCTACGATTGGGAAAAGGGGCGCGTCTTTTCAGAATACCAGCTTCTGGCCATCACCCGCGGCAGCGGCATCCTCGAAACCGCCACCTGCCCCCACCTCGCGCTTCAGGCCGGCGACCTCTTCATCCTCTTCCCCGGCGAATGGCACCGCTTCCGCCCCGACCCCGCCACCGGCTGGGATGAAAACTTCGTGGGCTTCGACGGCGACTACGCGCGCCACCTGATGCACGCCTTCTTCGCGCCGGACGAGCCGATCCTGCGCGGCGCCGCCACCGGCGAAACGGTGTCGCTGATCCGCAAGATCGTCCACCAGGTCGGCGACACCTCGCCCGAAACCGCACCGCTGGTTTTCGCCGACATGATCACCCTGATCACCCGCCTCGTGCTTTTTAACCGCGTGCACGCCTCCAGCGAATGCCGCGCCGCGCGGCTCAAAATCACGGCGGCCCGCGAACAGATCATCGCGCACGCCTTCCAGCGCATCGATTTCCGCGGCTTGGCCGCCTCGCTCGGATTGAGCTACACCGTGTTCCGCCGCCTGTTCCAGAAGGAAACCGGACACGCGCCGCTCGCCTATCAGCTTGAAACCCGCATCAACCGGGCGCGCGTGCTGCTGCAGCAAACCGACCTCTCGGTCACGGAGATCGCCCAGCAGACCGGCTTCTCGAACGTCTTCTACTTCTCGAAGATGTTCTCCAAACGCGCCGGCCAGACGCCTACCGCCTGCCGGCTGGCCCCTCGCACGCGTGAGCGCACCCGCTCCTCCTTCGTGTGACCGCTCAGCAGTCCGCCGCACGCGCTAGCGGTTGTCGGCCACGCCCAGCACCGTCTCCATCAGCTCGATCAAAAGCGGAATCAGTTGCTTTTTGCGCGAGAGGATGTCGCGGCACCGGAAAACGCCGGCATCCACCTGCGGGAAGGCGATCTTCTTGATGAACGTCTCATCGCCATCGATCAGCAGCAGCGAGCTGAGCGACGTGATGTCGGTGATCATCAGGGCCGCGAAATAAAGGCTTTCCTCGGCACGCCGCTGGCGCAGGCCCGTCAGCAGCTCGCCCTTGCGCACCAGCAGGTCGTCGGTCGCGCTGACCTCGACCTGGCTGACAGCAAAGCGCTGGCCACACGCCGCATAGGCCTTGGAATCCATGCCGATGATCTCGTCGGCCGGCAGGTCGGCGACCTTGCGGGCATTGCTGAAAATCTCGCGCCCGAACGCTTCGATGTCCAGATTCACCAGCCCGGCCAAGTAATCGGCCATCTCACGGTCGGTCTCGGTGGCGGTGGACGAACGCAGCATCAGCGTGTCGGTCAAGATGCCCGCAAGCAGCAGCGCCGCCACGCCGGGAGTCAGCACCGCCTTCTGCTCGATGTACATGCCGGCCACAATGGTGGCGGTCGCGCCGACCACGCGGTTGATGAAGGTGATCGGGTAACGGGTGGAAAAGTTGCCCAGGCGGTGGTGGTCGATGATCTCTAAAATGCGGTAGTTCTCCAGCCCCTCGACCGCCTGCCCCATCTCGTTGTGGTCCACCATGATGATGTCAATGTTCGGCTCGGCGATCAGGTCGCTCTCTGAAAAAATGCCGACCACCACGCCCGCGTCGTCGACCACCGGCAGGCACCGCGACGGCGCGGCGGCGAGCTGGTCGCGCACCGCGCGCACATAACTGCCGGCGGCCACCGGCTTGGCATCCTCGTCCGCCATGGTCATGACCGGCGTCGAATACAGGATCAGAAAGGCGGTGGACGAGGTGTCGTACGGCGAGATCATGACCGTGACGCGGCGCGACTCGGCCAGCTCGCGCAGTCCTTTGGCCAGCGGCATGCCGTTGGTGATGATCACGGCGCGCGCCCCGCTCTCGATGCTGAAACGCTGAATGTCCTCGCGGTCGCCGGTGAGCACCAACGCATTGGCCGGGATCTCGTTCTCCAGATGCTGACGGAACGAGTCGAACGAAGAGCCGGCCACCAGAATACGCGACCGCGCCACCTCAGCCCCGCCGAAGGTCACGACCGGCTGCGCCTGAAGCGTCTTCAGCAGCAGCTCCATGCTGACGGGAATGATCGCCTTGCGGTGGGGATTAATCTTCCGGGTGATGTTGCTGGCAAAGGCGTTGTGATGCAGCACAGCCCGGTAACGCCCCTGCGCATCAACCACCGGCAGGATGCTCACCTTCTCCCGCTCCATCGTCTCCAGCGCATCCCAGAGCGCCTCCGACGCAACGGCCGTCACCGCCCCATCCGACAGAAAGTAGCCGACCTTCGGCACCAGGTCCGGCACAAACTCCGGCGCGGGGATATTGAACCGGTCAAGAATGTACTCGGTCTGCGGCGTCAGCTTGCCGGCGCGCGCCGCATGGCACTCGGCCAGCCCTTTCTGGCGTTTCAACTCCGCGTAGGCGATCGCCGAGACAATCGAATCCGTGTCGGGATTCCGGTGCCCGATGACATAGGTCTTTCTCTTCATGCGCGGCGCATCATACGCCATATCCTTCCGGAAAGCCAGTGCGGAGCGCCCGGACCGCCCGGACCGCACCCGAAGGGTTCGATTGGGCGTTCGGAGGATGCTGTCAAAACGCCTTGGCCATGAAGACGATTACCAGCGGTAGTAGCGGTACGGATCGTCGCCGGCCTCGGGCGTGTCGAGATAGTAGCTCATCAGCCACTCCTTCTCCTCGACCTTGGCGAAGCGTTCCGCGACCGGCGCGTCCAGCGCGGCGCCCAGATTGGCCAAGAGCCGCGCGGCCATGGCGTTCGCGCGCCGCTTGCTGGTGCGCAGATACGGCTTGGCCTGCTCATCGATCAACCACGGCGGCACCTGCCAAAGCACCACGCGCCCCTTGCCGTGCCGGATCACGCGCAGCGCGCCGCTCGACGCGGCCTTCTCGGCCTCCGGCACCGCCAGCGCATCGAACGTGATGCGCCCGTGCCAGGCCCAGTCGGCATTGCTGAGCCCGTCCAATTCAGGCGGCCGCTGTTCAATCCGCGTGAACGCGGCGTTGGTCCGCACCGTCGCCACCGGCACCGGGCACCACGCCTTCAACTCGTCGCCCGCCAGGCCCAGGCACACGACGTTCACGCCGCCTTCAATGGCCCTGAAGAGGTCCGGGGGCGGTGCGGACGCGCCGGGGCTGACCACGAACATCCGTCCCGCGTCAGGCGGTCTGCTCCGGACAACGCCGAGCTGTCCCGCAAGGCGCTCGGCCTCGGCGCCCAGAACGACGGTCTCGCGGAAAGCCGCCGCCGGCGCACGGTCCAGGTACTCCAGCAGATTGGCCACCAGCCGGTCCGCCGCAGGATCGTTCTCCGTCCGCCCCGTCACATCCAACTGACAGAAGAGCGCGCGCCCGCGTCCCTGCACGTGCTCCAGCAGCGCCGCGTATTGCAGATCGAACTCGCCGTCCAGCAGCGCGCGCCAGTCGCCGCGCGCCGGTTTTTCTATCAGCACCGACGCCACCGTGCCGCGACTGCCGCAGCGCCAGACGCGCGTGTTGGTGAATCCACACCACGTGCCGTGCGGATCATGCGTCTCTGCGGCGGGCAGCCCGGTCAAGTACGGCGTCACCAGCGTGCCGGAGCCTGTCCAGTCGCGGAACGCAGCCTCGTCCAGCCCGCGCGTCACGGGATGTTCGGCGCGCGGGAAAAGACGGCGCACGCCACGCTCGGCGACACGGAAGCCGAGCCCGCGCTCCAGCGTCTCGGCGCGCTGTTCAAAGACCAGCACCCGCAGGCCCTTATCAAGGCGCGACATCCAGGACACGGCGGAACCGTCCAGCGCCTCGCGTCCGATCACGACCAGCGCGTCGTCGGCCACAGGTGCGTTCGTGCCGTCGAACAGCACGTAACGCACGCCCAGCCTGTCGAAGAGGCGCGCCGTCAGCCCGTGCGGATCCAGCAAGTGGACCGGCGCGGACAGTTGCGGCGGCTGCGACGGCATCACGGCGTACAGCGCGATCTCATCGACCTGCGTCACGCCATCCGCGAAATCAAAGACGGCGGTCAGGCGCAGGCGTTCGCCCGCGCGCACGCGCTTCGGGAAAGCGAACGACACCGGGACCGCGGCCTGTCCGCCAGCGGCGACCCGCGCGTGCCCCTGCCGCTCCATCAGCTTCTCGCCCTTGCGCCAGAGCCGCCAGGTCCACGCCACGGTCTGCTCGCGGCGCCGATCATTGAGCATGACCAGGCTCTTGCGCACCGCCGCGCCGGGCGTGAAGAGATGGTCCTTGGCGGTCCGAGCCTCTTCCGGCCCCGCGATGAACCCGCAATCCGGCTGGTTCCAGCGTAGAAAAGCCGCGCCCACTTCGGTCGGCAGGAAGGCGTCGCGCGGCCCGAGATCCTGAATGTACTGTCCGCCGGCCTGAATGCGGTCCGGCACGATGCCGGGACACTTGAGCCCTTGGAGCGGAGTCTCGGCCGCGATCTCGGCAGTCGGCGCGACGCGCCGCCAGAAATCGCCCTGATCCCACGGCAACATGGCCGACACGCCCCAGGCACGGTGGAAGCGCCAGTTGTCGCTGGCGAACAGCGCCTGCACGGCGTGGTAGTTCTGCGGGAGCGCGCGCAGCGGCTGGTTGAGGGTACTCCAGCGAAACGGCTTGCCCGTGGCCCACAGCCGTTCTTCGTGATCCAGCGCGCGGACCGCCGCGTCGCTGTCGAGATAGGCGGCGTCACCCCAAAATTGGGCCGCGAATTCGGCGGCCCACAGGCTTTGGAAGGCCTCGCAGCGCCAGATGAATTGCGGCCCGCGGTAACTCGACCAGCTCGAAATGTGCGGCAGTCCCCACTCCACGAAAAAGAGCGGCTTGACCCCGTGCGCGGACCAGTGTTCGGTCCAGTCGCTGCGCTCCTGCACCGGCGCCCAGTTCAGATAACAGTTCACGGTGTGCATGTCGCCGAGATTGCCGGACTGGTGGTGGTAAACCGGGCGCGTGGCGTCGAGCGACTTGGCGATGGCATCGGTGATGCGCGCCTGCCTGCGGTTGCGCGCCCACCAGGCGCTCTTGGACTTTTCATCCTCAGGAATCTCGTAAAGCCCGTCGATCTTCTGCGGATTCTGGTCGCCGTAGTAACCGGTGCAGTTATGGTTCATCGCGTAGAGGATGACCGACGGATGGTTGCGCACGCGTCGGATCAGCCAGGCGGTCTGTGCGCGGTAGCGTTCGGCCATCTCGGGCTTGTCCAGCCGGTAGCCGAAATCTTTGAGGTGCGGCAGCGAGAAGGCCAGCAGCATGCCGGTCTCGTCGCACGCCTCGAGCAGGCCGTCCAGATAGCTGACCGAACCGGGCGTGAAATCGTAATTGCCGGCGATAATGGCGTTGAACCCGTACTCGAACATCCGGCGGCACATCTCGAGCGCCGCCGAACGGCTGGCCTTGTCGGCCGCGCTGACGGAAGTCGTGTTG
>MWEJ01000154.1 GCA_002071025.1 Verrucomicrobia bacterium ADurb.Bin070
CAGCGCCTCGCCGATGCTCAGCGGCGCGGCATAAAGGTTGGCCGTTCCGGCGCTGCGGCTCGGCGGCTCGGCCCAGAACACGTGTTCCGCATCCGTGGCAGCCAGAACGAAATCCATATCCGACGCGAAGGCGCGCAGCGCAGCGGCCGCGCCCTCGACATTCGCCGCCTGATCGTCATACAGCGCAAGTTCGCCCTCGGCGGTCTGGCGCAACGCCTCGCCCAGCTTCAGTAGAAGGCCGGACGCATCCGCAATCGCGCGTTTGACAGCCAGCCGGCATTGCTGAACCTCGGCCTCATCCCAGCCGTCTGGACACACCGAAAACTGTTTGTCGCGACACACCTCGCGCGTGAACGTGCCGGACGGCAACACCTCGCCCATGCACGGAGTCTCCGCATCACCAGCCGTGTCGCCGGCCGTCTGGCCTCCGGCATCCGCAGCCGCCTCGACAAACGACGGCACGCAGCGAAAACGCACGGGGACATGCTCCGGCCGGATGAGGTCATACAGGGCCTCGAACAAGACGCGGGCCGTGTTCTGCACCTCCTCCAGCGCGCTGCGGATCTGACGGATCTGCTGCCGCAGCGCCTTCGCGGACGCTTCGTCCGCCGTCACCGCACCCTTTTCAAGGTGGTTACGCAGCACCTCCAGCACGCCGCCTGCGCGACGCCCGCGGCCACGGCTCAGGCGGCGCAGCAACTGGGTAAGGCGTGTCTGGGTCAGCTCCGTGGAAAGGTGGCGCGTTGCCGCCTCCTCCAGATTGTGCGCCTCGTCAAAGACGATCTGGGCATGGGGCGGCAGGGCGGTGCCAGGTGATTGCGATTCAGCGAACACCAGCGCATGGTTGGCGATGACCACGTGCGCGACCGCCGCGCGGGCGCGCGCCTTCTGCAGAAAGCAGCGGCGTCCATACCGGCAGGCGCGCCCGGGACACTCCTCGGCAGTGGAGGCGAGTTTGGCTAGGAATGCGGCATCGGCGTGGCCCGCGCCGGCAAAGGTGTCAAGGTCGCCGTCGGGCGACTGCGCCGCCCAGGCCAGCGCCAACGCGAAATGACGCAGCTCGGGGCGTTCGAGTTCAAAGTGGCTTTGCTCCAGCAGGATCGCGACCCGCCGCAGGCAGACGTAGTTCGAACGTCCCTTCAGCACAGCCACGCGCAGGGCGCTGCCGTCGGCGCACACCGCCGCGCGGACCAGCGGCAGATCTTTTTCGATAAGCTGCGCCTGCAGATTGCGCGTGTTGGTGCTGACCACAACCGGCACATCGTTGAGCAACGCCCATGCGGCGGCGGGAATCAGGTAGGCGAGGCTCTTGCCGACGCCGGTGCCGGCCTCAACCAGCAGGTGCCGGCCCTCGCTGAAGGCGCGCGCAACCGCGCGCAGCATCTCCACCTGGCCGGCACGCGATTCATAGCCGGGCATCAGGCGCGAAAAGGTGCCGCCGGGCAGCAGATGCGACGCGATGCGGGCGCTGTCCAGCGGCGTACAGTCGGCATGCGCCGGCAAGGTGCGGCGTTCGTTCCGGCGCACTTCGGGCGCGAATGTTTCCAGCCATGGGCCGCATCCCGTTCCGGCGTGCCGGACGCGCTCGGCAAAGTGACCGAACACGCGCGCCAGCCCGCGCTCGTCTAGGTCGCGCAGCACCAGCTCGATCGTTTCCAGCGTCCACAGCGGCAACGTCGCCAGCCGCGCCTCGATCGTGCGCCAGACCGCCCAGAGGCCCTCGCCGCTGGCGCCGACCTGCCGCAGGCGTTCTGTCGCGCTCTCCACCGGCGTGTCCGGAAAGGCAAAGGCATGCAGGTCCAGCACATCGACCGCATACGCCCGGCCGGACGGCAGCAGATCCTCAAATGCAGCCGCATCCTGGGTGATGTAGAGCGTTTCCTGTGCCGGATCAGCAGTCTGGCCCTCATCTGGAAAGAGGTCGAAGACCGGCGGCTGTCCCGGCGGTTGCGTCACCCACACTGTACGGAAGCTGAGCATGCGCACCGCTCCTCACGCCCGCTTCATTTACCCATGTCGAACAGTTTCAGGCAGCGCCGGAAATCGGCCGGCAGTGGACTGTGCGCCTTGAGCGTCTCGCCCGCGCGCATGGGGTGCGGCAGCTCCAGGCCGGCGGCGTGGAGCATCTGGCGCGGCACCGTCAGCAGGCGGGGATCACGCGCGAACTTGACGCCGTGTTCGCGGTCGCCCAACACCGGGTGGCGCAACGCGGCGAGATGCCGGCGGATCTGGTGGGTACGGCCCGTCTCGATCTTCACCTTGAGAAAGCTGGCGTCTTTGGCGATCGCCTCACGCTGGATGTGGCTGACCGCGCGCTCGCCGTCCAGCTCCTGATCCACGGTCGAGACGGTCCGCTCATAGCGGCCGTACACGATCGCGCGGTAGAGCTTGCTGACCCGGCGTGTCTTAAAAACCGCCACGGCGGCATCGAACGCGGCGGCGCTTTTGGCGAACAGCAGACAGCCGGTCGTGTCGCGGTCCAGGCGGTGCACCGCCTGCAGCGCGGCGAGGCCGGTTTGCGCGCGCAGCAGCTCCTCGGCGCTGCCCGCGCCGACCGAAAGCATGTTGGACGGTTTGTCGGCCACCAGGTAGAAATCATCCTGCACCAGGATCCGGAGCACGGGCACCGACGGCGCGGCCGACTGCTTGGGCAGGCTGGCCGCCGGCAGCTCCACGGTATCGCCAGTTTTGAGCGCGTGATGCGTCATCCATACGCACCGGCGATTCACCCAAACAACGCGGTCATCCAACAGGTTTTTAGCCGCGCGTTTGGAGATCGAGAGCCGTGCGGCGAGAAACATCTGAAGCGACTGATCCGCCTGCACTTTTGAAACCACAAACGACACGACCGACGGAGACTTTTCTTTCATGAACGGCTGAACCTGACCCCTTCTGAGAGCGCTACACACGCACAACGGACCCCACCACCCCCACGCACCGCTCTTTGCCCTGAATATCCGGCGCGAGCTGAACCTCGACATCGGCCGGTTCGCCGGCCTCGGTTTGCGCGGCAATACGGCAGACTGTCGGCTCGCCGGACAACGCGCGCTCAAAGTGCGCGGGCAACGGCTCGTCCGGCATCACATCCTCGAAACGCGCGCCCACAACCTCCTCCGGCGCGCCAAAATCAAACATCCGCAGGAAGGCGCGGTTGACCGCCCGGAAGACTCCGTCCGCATCGCACACAAAGCAGGCGCAATGCGCGTTCTCAAAGGCATTCGCCTTGCTGCGCATCGCCTGCCACTGTTTGCGGCGGCGCTCCGTGTCGCGCACGGTAAAGACCAGATCGCCGGCGTTCACCAGATCGATCACGCTGATCGTGACCTCGGCGGGGAACCAACTGCCGTCCGAGCGCTGGCATTTGGCATCCAGCATGATATGGCGCGACTCCTCAATCCCTTTGCGGATACGTCCGACCACCTGCGCGGTGACGCCGGGTATCAGCGTCGCCACCGGCTTGTCCCAGATCTCATCGGGCCGGCAGCGGAAATACTCGGCGGCACGGGGATTCAATTCGATCAAATGCCCGTTCGGGTCGGTCACCAGCAAGGCATCATACATACCGGCCATCAACTGACGGTACAAAGATTTATGGTCCTGCAGGGCGCAAATGGCGTTCATGGGAGCGGTTTCCATTCTGCAAAGCGGCACCGGAGCCATCACGCCACGCCACCGCTCTCTTTTTTCACAGTATGGCAGAATGTCCGCCGCCGCGCAATTCCTGTTTTTGACGCAACGGGCACGCGGCACGCGGCACAGGTGCGATTCAGTCTCGTTGAAGCCGAATCGCACCCGTTGCGTCTGCACTTGCGCCTTGATCTGGCACACGGAGTGCTTTAACGTAGTGACCATGTCTGTCTTACCCTGTAAAACCGTCAGATTTTTCCTACTGTTGGCCGTCGGCGCTTGCCCTGCCGTCGCGGAATTGGTTCCGTTGGCCGTCGCACCTGAGGCCGGAGCCGCGGCGTTTCCGCTGCCGCATGAGCACGCAGTCGTCTTCCCCGGCGAGCACAGCTTTCACCTTACGCCGTCCAGCCCGACCCAATGGCTGGCCGCAACCACCCTGCACATCAACCTAGTCTGGCCAGAAGGCGCCCCGCCCTACTCCGGCGCGTTGGTCTGGCTCAAGGACCGCGACGATTATTGGCACCAATATCTGCTCCCCGCCCCTCTCAAAGCCGGCGTGACCAACGCATTGGCTATCCCCGTCCAGCCGGGCGCCGCCGGCTGGCAGACGCCGGGCCACAGCCTCGGCTGGCATCACCGGGTTCGCCTGAACCCGCAGTCTGTCGGCTTCCGTATCTTTGCGGACGCAGCCTTCACCGGAAAGTGTGTCCTGGTGTCGGCAACGCTCACGACCGAACCGCACGCCGGTGCGCCGGTGATCACCAAAACCCGCTCGCTCACCCGCCTGCCGCGCGCCTATGCGTTGTATGAGGCCGGCTTCACGCTGCCCGACCGCTACGCCAATCCGTTCGACCCGACGGAAATCGACGCCGGCGCGACGGTCATCACCCCTTCCGGCGCCACCAACACGCTCCATGCGTTCTACTACCAGTCTCACTACCGCCTGGAAGATGAGCTCGGCCAGCCGGTTGAGCCGGACGGCCTGCCGGAGTGGCGTGTGCGCTACTGCCCGCGTGAACCGGGCGCGCACACCGTGACGTTCTACGCGCGCGACGCGCTCGGGCAAACCGTCGCCACCAACGCCCTGCACTTCATTGCCGCGCCGCCGGTGCCCGACGCGCTGCGTTTTGTGCGTGTCTCGCGTACCGACCGCCGCTATTTCGAGTTTGACGACGGCTCGCTCTTCTATCCCATCGGACACAACACGCGTTCGGCCACCGATGCGCGCATGGATGACAAGTTCCCATGGGTCTTGCGCCAGGAGGAAGGTTCGACCGCCTACCGCCGCTATTTTAAACGCATGCAGGAGTCCGGCGAAAACATGGCCGAAATCTGGATGAGCGCCTGGTCGCTGGGCATCGAATGGACCGAGGGCGTCAGCGGCTACCACGGCGCCAACGATTACCACATGGGCAACGCCTGGGAGCTGGACCGCGTGATCGACCTGGCGATGCAGCACCGCATCTATGTCAATCTGGTGCTCAATTACCACGGCCGCATCAGCACCTGGAGCGACCCCGAATGGCATCTCCACCCGTACAACAAAAAGACGCCCGGCGGCTGGCTGGACGCCCCGCTCGAGTTCTTCAGCGACGCCCGCGCGATCGAGATGCAGCGCCGCTTCTGCCGCTATACCCACGCCCGCTGGGGCTGGGCGCCGGTCGTTTTCGGCTATGAACTGTGCAGCGAACTGAACCTGACCGGCCACGAAACCCATCACAAGACCCACTTCGAACCCTCCGTGGTGGAATGGTGCCGCACGCTCGGCGCCTACCTTAAAAGCATCGATGCGTACGGCCACCTGGTCTCCGCCCACGTCTCGAACGACTACCGGCTGCTCAATCCCGCGCTCTGCGAAATGACCGAGATGGATTTCAATCCGCTCGACGCCTATAACAACCGTCATCCCGATACGCCGGAGCGCATCATTGATCTGGTGGTCGGCACGGCCAAAGCCGGCGCCGCTTACAACAAGCCGATCCTGATCACCGAATTCGGCGGGTCGGCCATGGCCACGGGTCTCGAAAACCTGATGATCGAACAGCACGCCGCCATCTGGTCCGGCGCCTGCGTGCCGCTGGCCGGCATCCCGATGTTCTGGTGGTGGCAGGTTATCGACGAGAACAACCTCTACACACGTTACCCGCCGGTCCGGGCCTTCATGGAGGGCGTGGATCCCCGCAATCCGGCCTCGCAAATGATCCCCGCCGCGCTGAGCGCCGACGCCAAGGGTGAGGCGGCTGCCGCAAAACGGTTTGACGCCGTATGTACCGCTTCGCCGGACTCCGCCCGCGGTTACATCTACCCCGCGCGTTTCCCGCGTGAAGGCGATGAACCGCCGGTCGGCGAACACCTGACCGTGACGATCGAGGGCTTCACCCCCGGCATCTACCGCGCTGAATTCTACGATACGCGCACCGGCAAATCGGTCCGCCGCTTCGATGTGCGCAGCAAAGAGAAGCAGCTTGCCGTTCCGGTCCCCACCTTCCGTTCCGACTGCGCGTTCAAGCTGCATTTGATCACGCCGATATCCGCAAAGAAATAACCGGGAGGCTCCGCCATGAACCACGCGCGCATCTGGCTGCTCTGCTGCCTCGGGTGCCCCGCGTTGCATCTCGCGGCACAATCACTGGGCGTGCAGCGCGGCGGCGTGACGTTTGACACGGCCCCCGAAGCGCCGGTGGTGCTGGCGCCGCCGCCGGTGCGGGCCGACGGCGACCTCCTGATGGCCGCACTGCCGGTGGTCCGCGAGCCGATCCGCTTCCATCTGACCTTCGGGACCGGCGGCCGATACGGCCCCTACCCGCTGGCCCATCACGCGCGCATCGGGCCGCCGCACGCCGCGTATTTGCTGAATCTCGTCGATCAGGGGCGAGGCTTCACGCTGACCGCCCCGCACGCGACCAACACGGTCCACGGCCCTTTTGCGGTAACCAACGGCGCCCCCGTCCGTCTGGGCCAGGCCGAGATGACGTTCGCGCGCGTCGCGCCGGTCCTGACCGTCACGCTTGCGCATCCCGACCGCATCAACCAGCTTCCGCTGATCGGCATCGCGCCCGACTCGCCCGCGCTTGAGCGCGACCTGCACGTGCTGCGCACCAAGTACGCCGCGCTCGCCAACCGCGTCGACGCCGAAACCGCGGATGTTTTCTTCCACGGCGTGCCGCGCGTCACGACGCGCCGCTCGGGCACGCTCGTCTCACCGACCGTCAGCCCCTCGCAACGCGACAAGCAGAACGCCGCGCGCGGCGCGGAACTGAGCGCGGTGCAAAAAGTCAAAGACCCCCGGGCCACGGGGGTCTCTGGGCTGGCGACCGTCATCTGGTGGACGCCCTTCGCGTTTGACGGCGAACACCCGCTCGCGCTCACGCTCACCGCCGACAACGCCATCATCTGGCGCGATGTGTTCGTGCTCGCGCGCGAATGACGATCACCGCCTATTTTTTCCCGGCGCGCGCCTGGTTGATCGCTGCCGCCTGCTTACCGATCTCTTCGACCGTCTTGCCGTTGGCCTTGGCGATCGCCGCGTACCCGAGCTTGCGATCCGCGTTCTCGGCGTTGACCAGCGCGGCCTTAGCCGCATCGAGACCGGCTTTGGCCGCGAGATAACCGTCTGCGCCCTCTGACGCCTCGCCCGCCTTCACAAGTTGCACGACCTGCGCGTTGCGCGCCTTGCGCCGGGCTTTCGCCTCGGCAAGGTCATCCGCCTGCGCCACGCAGGCCACGCCCACCAGCACCGCCATCACGACGCCCATCATCGCTCTCATCGTCATCATGTCTGCCATCCTTTCCCGGCCGGGCCGTTAGTCGAGGTTCAAGAAATCTTCCAGTTCCTTCTGCACCTTCAGGTTCACATCCATCGTGATGTGAATCGGCTTGATCTCATGCTGCGTCTTGACGGACAGACAACCGCCCGCCGTCAACGCCAGCAGGACCCCCGCCACCACCGCTCTTCTCGCTCTCTTCATGCGTTCCTCTCCTTCCTGAAAATCGCCGCTCCGTCGCTCACTGACGCGACACATCCAATCCCATGTTCACCAGTTTCTCCAACGGCCCGTGCAGATTCAAGTTCAAATCCACCGGCGCCGGCCACGCCTTGTCGTTGGACTTGCCGACCA
>MWEJ01000155.1 GCA_002071025.1 Verrucomicrobia bacterium ADurb.Bin070
CGTGTGCTCGGTGCGGTAGCGTGCCTCGCGATAGAGGCCGGTGATGCCCGTAGTGCGGACCGTGCGGATCGCAGTCGTGGCCTCGCCCCACTCTGCCGACGCTAGGACTCGACCATAGGCAGCTTCCTCGGTGTCTTCGTTGCCCAGTGTACGCACCCAGGCACCCGTATTAGTACAGTACTCGTTGCCGCCCAAAAACGCGATGGTGTGGACCGTACGGGTCCGCGTCTCGACTTGCCATCCGTAGGTGTTCGCAAAGTACAAGCAGCTCGGCCTGCCGTCCATGTCGTACCCAACAGCCATCCCGTTGCAGGTCGTGCCGTCGGTGATCTCCCCCGTCGCTGGATTAACCGTGCGAGCCCCAGCGAACTCTGCGGGATCACAGTTGTTGCCGCCGCTCCACTCCTCGCGGAGATAGCATTTCGGGGGCGCGCTGAGCCCCGAGCCGTCTGTGGGCGTGTATTCCTGGAAGCCGACCAGCGTCCATTCGCCGCCGCGGGACTGCACGGCGATGGAGCCGACGGGAGTGCCGCCGCCGGTGCCGCCGTTGAGGTCGTCGTAGGTGCCGGGGTCGCCGCCGATCCCGACCATATCGCTGTAATCGATATCCGGATTCTCAACCTCGGCCGCCGGGTCTGTCGCATGCTCGTCTGTCGCCGCCGCCCAGTCGTAGATCGACGAAGCGGTCTCGCGGCAAACCAAGTCCACGCCAAGCGCGCCGCCGGGCTCAACCGAAAACTTGAACTCCTGCACGCGGAACACCTTCGGATCCCAGCCGAAGCGCGTGTTGTTCACCGCGATGGTGTCGCCGGCCTGCACGCGCATCGCGGAGAGGTTGCATTGCAACGTCAGCACCCCGCCGAGACGCGACGCGCGCTCGTGGATCTTCGCGAGCCGCTGCGCCTGCGATGCCGACGAAACCCACGCAAGGTCGAGGTCGGCCGGGATCTCCTCACCGTCCGCGGTGATGTGCGCGGAGTCGCGAAACTGCGGGATGTCGCGAGGCTGATAGAGGTCGACGGGCGACGTGTACGAGCCCTTGACGATGTTGCAGACTTCGCGAATTCCGGCCGCCGGCTGAAACTGAATCGGCCCGCGCAGATCGCCCTCGTCGAGAGTGATAGTCGGCGCGACGTAGGCGCCAGCGTGGCAACGAAACTTGCCGCCGGCATAGACGAGAGAGCCGGCCATCGTCGCCAATATCTGCTCAATGACGACTGCCGGCTCGGCGTCGGTCGTAAACGTGCCGTCGCAGCGATACCGAGGCTCGGTTCCGCCGCCCGCAAGCGTCACGCCCTCGTCGCAGATATTCGCCGCCGCGATGAATGACGCGGCGTCAATCTCACCCGCGGTCGCGCCGAGTCCGAATGTCTCGTTGGTCAGGTAGTCGAGCAGGATCAACGCCGGGTTGCGCGAGAACGCCGTGATCGACGTGCGCGGATCGAGCACCCTCTTGCCGCGCATGATGACGGAGAAGTTCGGGAGACCGCCGGCATAGACTTCAGTATCGTATGTCAGCCGGCACGCAATGTAGGTGATGCCCTTGAGCGCGTGCGCCGTCGTCCATGCGCCGCCAGACATCGCAATCAGTCCGGCGTCACCGGTCGTCTGGTCTCCGAGGTGCGCGTTGATCCACAGCTTTCCGGCGTACTTGCCGGCCGTGACGGCGCCGGTTCCGTCTGGCGTGACCTGCACGTCCTCTACGAGGTACGCGCCGATCTGGTCGCACTCGTGGGCTGCGAGCATGAGCGCAATCCCGAGCGTCGAGTTCTTGCCGCCGGAGACGTGGATGAACGAGATAGGACCGGAAACGCGCGTCTCGCCGTACACGATACGCCGCGCCGGTGAAGGATCGCGCGACATCGTTAGCTGGCTGCCCGAGCCGGAGCCAAGGCCCTTGCCCTTGCTCTTGTTCAGGATGCGATTTATCGCATACGCGGCAGCAACCTTGACGATTGCGCCGACGGTAATCCCGGCGATCAGCTTCGTAGCTAGGATTTTGACGACGACCGGAACGACTTGCGGCATTACTCAACCCTCCACGCCGATCGGCATTTGATGGTTTCGACGGGCGCGAGTCCGACGGGAGCGGCGAAAAACGAGTTCGCGCCATCGCACACGCCGAGCGAAATCCGGCCGTTGATCTCGACGGACACGACGTCGCCGCGTCGCGCCATCGCTACGGGCTGCTTCTTCGCTCCGTGTGCCTCGGGGATGCTTTCGATCCCGCCGGCCTCACGGATGACGCGAGCGGCGCCGAGCTCCGTTCTGTAGTGGCGATGGTACGCCATCGGGTCGCGCCCGGTGATCGCTGCGAACGCGCCGGCCGTGAACGCGCAGCAATCGTGCGAGCCCCATGCAAACGGAGTGGCGCGCCTGGATTCGATGAAGTCGGCAAGCCGCCGCTCCCATCCTTCGGTTCGTTTCGGCGTGCTCATAGGTGCCACCTCACCATGATTGCGGCGCGCTGCGACGCGATGCTCGACGCGGACTGCGCGGCCGTGTTGGAGTTCGTCGGCCCCCAATTGATCGTCTTATCGGCGATGCGGGCGATGAACTCGAGTCCGAGGTCGCCCGGGTGAATCGCGATTTGCTCCTCGTGCGTGTAGCGCGAAACGCGCGACCGGCGGAAGTCCACGAGGCGGTTCTCGCATTGCACGGAGATCGAGCATGTGTCGCCGCCGTCGTCCATCGAAATGAGATCCATCCGGCCGCCGAATACCTGATACGGATCGGCAACGAGAGCGCCGGCTGCATCGGTGAAGCCAAGGAAGAGCTGCGCCGTGCGGCCTCGGCAGTTGGCCGCGAGTGCCTCTGGAAGCAAGCTCGATGGGATTCCGCAGAGCGATAGCGTGAGCCCGCGGGCCGCGACGTCGACACCCTCCTCAATGTCTGAGATGTCGGCGAAGCTACCGACGCCGGACCATGTGTTGCCGCCCCATGTGATGTTCCCGATTCCCGTGTGCGCGCGGATCGCTCCGCCGACGAAATCGAGGTAGGCGAAAAGGATCGGGCGAACCGTCTCCGACTGTACCTGCGCCGTGTTGGTTGTGCCGAGGTCGCGCGCCATGGTCAGGAAATCACCTGCTCAACCGTGAAGGAGAAGCCGAAGAACTTCGCCGTGTTGATGTCCCATGAGACGGCGTTGCCAGCATCGGCGAGACGGACGGTCATTGGCGACGAAACGCCGGTCGGTACGTAGTTCGTGACGACAAGCTCGAACGTGTCGTTGTCCTTCGCGAGGTCGCGTAGAAACGCCATCCACGAGAGCGCGGTGGCTGTCGTGCGGAGCGGCGGAAGCGTGAGCTCGAAAACCCACCGCTCGCCAGGGTGAATGTAGGTTTGCGCCTGAAACGTGAACGGCGAGACGTTGCGGGCCTTGGCTCGCTGGTAGTGTGCCTTCACGCTCTGCCATCCCGGCGCCGGTGGTTTCGTGAGTGTTGCCATGGTGGTGATGGTTACGCCGCAGAGAGTGCGCCGAAGCCGCCGCGGCGCCGTTGGATCGCATCCATGACGCCGGACTTCGCGGCCTCGTAGGTTTGCCGCAGCCCGTCGGCGAGTTGCGCGGGAGTGACGCCGGCCTCGAACCTCTGCACAATGGAGACCGAGAAGCCTCCACCGCCTCCGCCGATGGCTTCGCGTAGCCGGTCGTTGCTTACAATTGTGCCGGCGGAGTCAGGCACGAACGCCTCGACTCCCTCCTCGCCGACGAACGACACCTTGCCCTGCGAAGGCCGTCCGCCGCCTGCGAAGAATCCGCCGAATAGTCCGCCGATTGCGCCGAGGATTCCGCCCCCACCGCCGCCGGATTTCTCCGAGCTGAACAGTGACGCGAACAGCGGCTCCGTGATGTTCTTTCGCAGCGCGAGGCGCAGGAGGTCGTCGGCGAGACCGCCGAGCACGTCGGAGAGTTTCTTGCCTTCAATGATCGCGTCCTCGAACGCCGAGGAAAACGTCATGCCGAGTTGGCGGGCGGCGTCCTTGCCGCGCTCGGCCTCGCTCGCGATGCGCTCCATGTTCTCCGCAGACTTCTTATCCATGCTCCCGAAGAAGTCTTCAAGCTGTGCGTCGACCGAGGCGGCTTTGATCTTGTCGATTGCGGCGGCGGCCTCTTCAGAGCGGAGCTTGTTCGCCGCGAGCGCGCGGTTAATGTCCTCGATCTGCGCGGTGTATTCGCGCGATGGGTCAATCATGCGACGCGTGGCCTCTGCGATGGCGTTTAGCTCGGCGTCTTGCTTGCGCATCGCGTCGAAGTATTTCTCGTCCGCTGCGGCGCGGTCCTTCGCTGCGGCCTCGGCTTGCTTGTTCGCCTCGGCGGTCGCTTTGATGACGTCGGCGTTGATCTGCTCAAGGCGGGCAGCCTCGGCTGCGGCGGCTTGCTGAATCTGTAGCGATTCGATGTCGGGCTTCACCTCGGCGGCACTGGCTCCGGTGATTCGGTCGCGCGCCGCCCGGAAATTCACGAGTGCCTTTTCGATGTCGGCAGTGTCTCCATTGACCGTGTACGTGACCTTCCCCTCGGCCTTGAGTTTTTCGAGGAGCCGAATCCGCGCCTCAATCTGCCCGATGTCGTTCGCGCTGGCTGCATCGAAAACGCCAACAACGCCCTGCGCGCCGATCAACTTCAGCTTGAGCCAGATTCGTTCGAGCTTGTCGCCGGCATCGTCCAAGGTCTTGAGCTGCTCAGGAGTCAGGCGGATGCTGGCAATGTCGGCGGCGGCTTTCTCAAGTCCTCCGCTCGCTATGGCGTCGATGAATTGCATCATCTTCGGCGCGATCTTCGCCCCGAAAATGTCGGCCGCGGCGTTGTACGCCTCCTGCTTGTCCGCCGCGCTGGATACGGCGCGGGCCACTAATTCGAACTGCGCTTCCGGGGCCAGCCCCTTGAGCGCCTTCGCGTTTAGGTTCAGTCGGTCGAATGCTTCGTTCAGTGTCTTGTTTCCGTCGACGGCGTCCTGCACCGCCTTTCGCATTTTCGCGAACATGTCCGCGACCTGCTCGCCAGTGGCGCCGTTCTCCATCGCGGCGGCCTGGAAGTCCTGGAACGCGTCAGTGCCGATGCCGGCCTGATAGCTCAGGTCAACGATCTGCCCGCCGAGATCGAGCACGGATTTGCCGAACGCAACGAGGCCGGAGATGGATGCGCCCGCGCCAATCGTGGCGAGCGTCGCGTTGATCGCGCGCGCCGCCTTGCCAACGTCGGCGTGCCAGCTCTTGCCCATCTTCGCTATCTTCGCGTTTGCCGCGGTGATTTGCGCATCCAGGCGTTGGAGCTCAAGATTGAGCCGAACATTCAGTTCGCCGACTGTAGTTGCCATTTACTTCTTCCTCCGTTTGCGCCGCGAGAGTCTCGTGGCTTCGATCTCGATCTTGCGCCCGAGCACCGCTCCGAGTGTTGCCGCGCACTGCTGTTTTGTCGCAGCGAACGCCGGGCGAAGGAACGGCTCAGCGGCCACAGTGCCGCCGCCTTTCTTCGCGTGGCCGAACTCCACGAGATGCGAGTATCTCGTGGCGATGCGGGTTCGGCCCTGCCTATCGACGACCTTGAACCCGTTCCGCGGGCCGACGTATCCAAGAATCTTCCCGTTCTTGTACGCCTTCACGCGGAAGCCGATGGACGCCTTTAGGTTGCCGGTGTCGACACTGTCCGACGCCTGCGCGCGAGCGGCGTCGATCATCGGCGTGAGCGCCTCGACAAGCGCGTCGGTGCCGAGCTTCTTCTTCGCCGCGTTGCTGAGTTTCTCCAACGTCTCGGCGACGTCAGCAGTCCCGATGATGGCGATGCCGATCATTCGCCGCCCTCCATGCCTTCCGCTGCGAATCCCGCCATGAAGTCGTCAACCGAGAACGGCGCCGTGTTCTTCCCACGGTTCGCGTTCGCAAGGATCATCGCCAGCACCGCCGTCCGCGACTGCTCGCGGCGCTGCTTGCGATACCATGCGCGATGGTGGGCACTGAACTCGTCGGGTGTCATGTCGAGGAATTCGTCGCGGCTGATTCCTAGCTCGACGCGGGCGAAGGCTTCAGCGTCGAGCTGGCGCCGTTTTTTGAGGACGCTGCGGCTTCGGCTTCAGCCGCTGCCTTCACTGCGTCGGCGAGTTGCTCGACGCTCGTGAACGCGTCGGCGAGATGTTCCGGCGTCGGGAACTTCTCGGCCGACTCGTAATCGAGCATCGCCCACACACGGTCGAACGCGGCCGTGTTGCGACTGCGCTTGCCGAGCGAGAGCGCGCGATAGAGTGCGCGCATCCCGCCGCGGAGTTCGACGACGGTCGTGCCGACGGTTGCCCGGATGGTGAGTTCGCCGCTCATGGCTTAGGCGGCAGGGGTGATCGCGCCGGTGGGCTTGACGGTGAGCGTCGCACTGAGGGCGCCATTCACCGGGTTGCCGATTGTCACGCCTTTGATGTATCCGGCGAACGTGTATATCTTCGTGTCCTTGGTCGTCACCTTGAAGTTGGTGAGCGTGTTTGCCTGCGCGCGCGTCACCATCGCGGCGTGGTGGGTGTTTGTGCCATCCCAGCCGTTGATCGGGACGGTGATGGACGGCGTGCGGATGACGCCGAGGACGGTCTCCTCGTAGTCTCCGGCGGAGTCGTGTGAGGTGACGTCGATCTCGTCGCGCTCGCCAACGAGCGGAAGGTCGAAGTCGCCGACGCCCGGAATCGTCGAAAAGGCGCTCGGGCTGGTGCTGGATTCGTAGGCGAAAATCGCCCCTTTGGCTGCCATCTTGGCCATGGTGTGTGCTTTCTCTTTCTGCGGTTCCGTTTGAGTTGAGCCGCTTACGGTGCGGCGATGAAATCGATGTCGACGTCGGAGCGGAACACGGGCGGGACCGGCTCATTTTCGACGGTGTCGCGAATGTTGGTGACGATGCCGCGGGCCGAGTTGCCAAGCGCGACATCTTCGAGCGCGGCGCGGATAGCGTTGCGCAGGTCGTGCGCGGCCGTGAATGTCGCAGCGAAACAGGCGAACTGCACCGATGTCTGATCGAGCGCAGCCGGCCCATCGTGCGAGTTGATCGGCGACGTGCTCACGCGCTGCCAGACGACGAATGGAAGCGCGGCCGACTGCGGCGCCTGCACCGGGTAGGACCGATCGCCGGCAATCGCGGTCACGCCAGCATGCGCCGAGAGCGCAGTGAAGATGGCTTCGTCGAGAGTCACAGCTTGGCCTCCGTGAGCCAAAGCTCTTGCAAACTGTGGCGCGTGCCCGAGTCGGCAACGCGCGTAACCTCGTAGGTGATGGAGCCGTTGACGATGCGGTCCTTTACGGTGACGCCGGAGCCGTGGCGGATGGTCGCCTTGAGCGAAACGACCGCCTGAAGCTGCTGCGCCATCACAGCCTCGCGCCCGCTGATTGGCTCGAACGACGCCCAGACCTGCGCGAGATCGGCCCATGTCTTCACGATGCTACCATTCGCGGCGCGCGTCTCTGTCGCACGGCGGATCGCAACGAGTGTGTCGAGTTTGCCCGGGTTCACTGCGTCAGTCCTCGCTAGGTTTGTGACGGAGCGGGCAGGCTGCCTTGTCGCAAGTGCGCTCGCGCGCGTCGCGTATCCATTTGTAGATCATGTAGGATGCCGTGATCGCAGCCACGATGATGCTCGCCACGTGCGACCACTGGGCCAGCGTGAGCGACCCGATGGTGCCTAGGATGCCCTTGGCGGCGGTGGCGTTGATGATGTCGCGCATGTGCGGTGTCAGCGTTGGAAAACGGAGCGGATGA
>MWEJ01000156.1 GCA_002071025.1 Verrucomicrobia bacterium ADurb.Bin070
GATCGCCAAGGGATTGGCGCTGTACGGGCACAAGGAAGCCGCCGCCCAAATCGCTGACAAAACCGTTGCAAATGCTATCAGGAACGGGGTCAGCGAGCACTACGACGCATTGTCGGGAAAACCGCTGGGCGTACGTTTCCTCGGCATGTCCTGCACACTGGTGACCTTGATGCTGGATGGGCTCTGCGCAACGCATGCGCTCACGTTCAAGTCGCCGTGAACGGCGACCACAGAACGGGAGAGGATGAGGAGACGGCCTTGGACACACAGGTCGAAGTATTTGTTAATCTTCAGAACTGTAGACCAAACGCCGCCGCGGGTAGGTCTGACGGTCGATCACGCTGCCGTCGAGGCGCTTCAGTTCCGCAGTCATACGGCCGGCGGCGCGGTCGAAAGTGAACAGCATATAGCTGGAGACGCGCTCGCAGACCGCAGCCTTGACGTCGCGATAGACGTCGCCGGGCTTGGCCGCGCAGGTGTTGTAGTAGGGGAAGCCGTCGCTCTCCACCGCGCGCTCGGCGAAGTAGCCGAAGCCGGTGACGCACAAGGTGCCGCGGCTGATCATCGCGTGCCACGCGCCCTGCTCCAGCGCGCGGCAACTGCTCTTCTCGTTCATCAGCGTCACGACAAATCCGGTGGATGCGGCGAGCGTCTGCGCGTCGAACCAGTCGAACTGCTCGGAGCCGCGGCGGTAGTCGTGGCATGACTGGAAGGTGGTGCCGAAGTCGCTGACGTGGTGCAGGTCGAGCGCGAGAAAGGTGGCATCGGCCTGCGGGATCGTGAAGGCCCAGCGCCAGCCCGGCTCCGGCAGCGCGAAGACACTGAGGAAGGCCGTCGCCGCGACGTCGTAGACCTCGGCGCCGGCACCCGGGCGCTTGTTCGCGCGCGGGCCGACCTGTTTGTCGTGATTGCCCGTGACCGGCATGAAGGGAGTCGCCGCGAAAAACGCGGCTTCGGAACGGATCAGGCCCAGATAGGGCTGGATGTAGCGCGTGTCGCCCGGTTGCGCCGGGTTGATGAGCTGCGCCACGTTGTCGCCGGCCGTCATCAGCAGATGCGGCTTGTCGGCCTTGAGCGCGGTCAAGTCCGGGCGGCCGGCGTAGCCCCAGTCGGCGACGACGGCCACGCGCACGCCGTCCTCCGGGCAGGTCTGGAAGGCGAGCGTCTCCGAACGCTGCTCGCCGGTCGCCACGCGGTAGTAGATGGCGGCGCCGCGCTGCGGGGTCGGGATCTCGACGTGGTGCAGCGCGCGTTCGCCGGCGGCAAGCGCCTCGTGCGGGCAGGAGGGGTCCGTGCCGTAGCGCACCCGCGAGGGGCCGGGGCGCGCGCTCTTCCAGTTCACGACCGTCCTGTCGGGCGTCGGCGAGCGGTGCGTCAGCCAGACCGCCTCGATTTGAGCCTGCGCGGTCAGCGCCGCGCCCAGCGCGACCGCCCACGCGAAGGCTTTTCTCTGTGTCATAAGATCCTCCCGAATGTTGAAAGCGGGTATATGAATGGGGCTATCCCTCTTCAGATTCGGCCTTATCCTTGCAGATTCCCCACATGCGCCAAACAGCGATTGACCTGTAGTCGCCAACACCAGGTGACACACATTGCTAAGCAAGGCGTCCCACGGTCATCTTGACTGAGCACCATACCACCACAGGTGTGTGAATGCCAGTGGAAAAGGGCCAGAATCGGCCTTATACCACCGATTACGAATAATGGCCCATTCGCACTTTCCTGAAATCCTCCGCTTGGCTATACTACAATGGATTGAATGTTGCGGAGTGTTCACGTGTTCCCCGTTTCAGTAAAAGGAGTCACGGCATGAAAATCGGGCATCTTGGAGCGGTTGCGTGGGTTGTGATCGGTGCGGCGGCGACGCTGCGGGCGGCGGACGGGACATGGATCGCGCCGGGCGGCGGCGCGTGGAGCGACACGGCCAACTGGCAGGATCAGGCGGTGGCCGAGGGCAGTGGCGCGACCGCCACCTTCGCCGCCGCCGGCGGCGCGGTGAACAATGACATGACCGCGCTCGCGCTGCGCGGCGTGCAGCTCGGCGGCGCGGGCTACACCTTCGCCGGCAACGCGCTGGCGCTCGACGCGGCGGGGTTCATCACGGTGTTGGGCGGCAGCCACACCGTCGGGCTGACGCTGACGCTGGGCGGGCCCACAACGTTCACGCTGGCCTCAGGCCAGACGCTGACGGTCGACGGCGCGGTTTCCGGTGTCGGAAGTTTGGAACTGTACGGCGGGCGGACGGTGCTCGGCGCGGCCAACACCTACGCCGGCCCCACCGTGCTCGTCACGGGCATCCTCGAGGTCGCCTCGGTCGGCGCACTGGGTTCGAGCGACGATGATCCGGCCAATCTTGTGCTGGGTGATGGCACGTTCCGCTACACGGGTCCCTCGGCGACGCTGAGCCGCGGCTATACGCTGCTCCCCGGCTTGAGCAGCAACCGTGCGGCCGTGATCGACATCCCGAACGCAGGCACGACGCTGACCGTCGCCGGCAAAGTCGCCGCGCCCGGCGGCTCGTTCATTAAAACCGGCGAAGGCACCGTGGCCTACACCTATCCCGGTTTCCAAGAGCTGAGCAAAAGCAGGGCGAGCGTGACCGAAAGTTCGCCGCTCGTGTTCGACGCGAACGGCAGCGCGGGCACCAATGGCTACGCGCTCTTCACTGTCGACAAGGGTCGCGTGATCCTCGGCGCGCCCGGTCAGACCAATCAGATCGCCAGCGTGGCGTGGATCGGCAGCCGGACCCCTCGCCTCGCCCCGTATGGATATCACCGGCGGCGTGACCCGCTTCGTCGGCTCCTACGTGACCATCGGGCGCGGAACGGGAACACTCGCCTCGCCGCAGCAGCCGAGCCTCTATCTCTCAAACGGCGCGTTCGTGGAAATGCCCAGTTTTGTCATGGGCTACTGGAACAGCCAGCCGAATTTTTACAGTGAGCCCTATCTGCACATTGACGGCGCGACCCTGCAGGTCAACGGCGATTGCTTCCTCAGCGAGAACGCCAGCCTGAAGAGCACGGTGGCGGTCACGAACGGCGGACTCTTCCAGTGCGATTCGACGCCATGGGACCGCGGCATGTCGATCTCGCAGACGGCCGGGGCGCGAACCGATGTCCTCGTCGGCGGCGGCACCGTGCGGACCTATCAGATGCGCCTAGGCTTGGGCGGCAACCTGGATGTTGGCCCGGGCGGCACGGTCGAGCTGGACACGACGCCCGGCAGCGTGACTTCGGGCAGCAACCAAAATCTGGGCACGGCGCGCTTCAACGGCGCCACGCTCAAGCAGCGCACCGCCAAGCTCGCATCCGACTGGTTCGCGGGGGTCACAAATCTGCTGGTCGGGGCCGGCGCTCTGACGCTGGATGTTGACAGCCATGCCTGGCTGGACGCGCTTCCGAAGGCCGACCCCGCCAGCACGGGCGGCATCCTGACCAAAACCGGCCCCGGCCGGCTGGCGCTGGCACCGACGGCGCTGGATGTTCAGGTCAACAGCGGCACCCTGGCCCTGTCGACTGTCCATGCGGGCCGCGATGCGCTGGCTGCGGGGACCGTGACGCTGGGCGCGGGGGGCGCACTGGAGATCGGCGCCGCGCGGGGCGCGGCCGGCATGGCGCTGGATCTGAACGGCGGGCCGCTGCTGCTGACGCCGCACACCTTCTCCTCGGCACCCGGCTTCTGGGTATTCACCAACAACGCGATGCGCCGTGCTGACGGCTACCTGCAGCTCACGCGCGAAAGCGGCAAGTGGAACGCCATTCAGAATGTTCGCGGTGCCGCCCACCTCTGGCACAAGGTTGCGGTCGGCACTCCCTGGACCGCCCGGTTCGGTTATACCTGCTGGGCGGTCGGCCCCGATCCGGCCGACGGCGCCAGCTTTGTCATCCACAACGACCCGCGCGGCATGTCGGCCCTCGGTGCCCACGGCAGCAGTCTGGGATACGCTGGAGCCACCGGCGAGAAGATCACCAATTCCGTGGCGGTCGGACTGAACGTCACCGGTCACCAGCTCCGCTTCGGACGTCAAGGCGCGTTCGTCGACTCGCGCGCGCTGCCTGCCGCGCTGCCCAAGCTGGCGCTGCAGCCGGTCAAGTGCCTAGTCACGGTCAGTTACGACGGCGCGGGCGGGCTGACCGTGCTGATCGACCGTCCCGGCTCGCCGGTTTACCGGTACGCGTGGCTCGCGGATGTGGCGGCGGAGGTCGGCGGCAGCGAGGCCTTCATCGGCTTCACCGGCGGCACGGGCGGACGCCAGGGCCAGCATTCGATCTCGGATGTCACGTTTGAAAGCGAAGACGAGCTGCCGACGTACAGCCGGACCGGCGGACGGCTCGCGCTGGCGGCCGGCGAGAATCTCAACGCCGTGGCTGCGGCCTCGCCGGTTCAACGCGGCTTTGTTCTCGGGGAGCTGGCTTACGGCGACCAGACGGTGCTGAATCTCGAGACGCCGCAGGCACTTGCGGCGCCCGTGCCTGAGCCCGTGCTGCTCGATGCCGGGCTCTGGAAATTGAACGGCAAGGCGTTCTGGAAAGCTCCGGGCCGCCTGGCGGTCTCTTCCAACGCCAATGACAGCGCGGGGTCCGCCTTCACCACCAACGCCTATCCTGTGGCGGGCTCATGGACCGCGAATTTCAATTATGACATCGGGCTCATGTCGACCCCGCCGGCCGACTACGTGACGTTTACCGTGCAAGGCCTGACGCCGGCCAATACCTCGCACACGCCCAATCCGGGCTTTGCGCTCATGTGGCGCTACTATGAGGGTACGATCCGCACCACCCAGCTCAAGATGTACACCAACGGTGTCATGGTGCTCGCCACCAACAATCTGGCGCCCGTCAACCTGGTGACCGGCGGCCCTGCCCGAATGACCGTCAGCCATGACGCGGCGGCGCAGACCGTGACGGTCATCACCGAGCAGGCCGCCGGTGCCGTCACCAACGTCTTCAGCGGGGTGAACATGCAGGCCGCCGTAGGCGCGACCTCCGCGTTTATCGGGTTCGGTGCCTACACGGGCGGCCTTTATGCCGAAAACATCGTGAGCGATCTCTCCTTCACCACGACGCCGCTGGACGACCAGACGCTGCCTGCGTTCGTCGCGTTCGACACTGTGGGCGGCAGCGGCACGCTGATCAAGCGCGGCACGGCCGCTCTGGGGCTCATGGGCGATCATGACCGGCCGACCTCCAATCTCGTGCTCCGTTTGGAGCAGGGCGGCCTGGTGCTCGGCAAGGCGTCGGATGAGCCGCTCTCCTCGGTCAACGGCGCGAGCGACTGGATCTTCAGCGACAAGCGGCTCGGCGGCTGTGACGACACGCTCAAGATCTGCGAGTACCAGTCATATTTCACCGGCACCGCCATGTCGGCACGTCGCATGCGCATCGGGGTTCCGTGGACTGCGACCTTCAAGCTGGCCATCGGCAAGAGCACCACGCAGCCCGCCGACGGCTTCAGCTTCTTCCTGCACAATGCCCCGGAGCGGCTCGGGCTCGCCGCAGGCACGACCGCCGAGAGCGGGTTCAACGCGATTCCCAAGAGCTTCGGCCTGCGCTGGTGCTTCTATCCGAACCATGGGGCCAGCGTGCTGTACAAAGTGAATGTCGGCCGCAACGGCGTCTGGGACAGCGGCACCGGCCAGAGTTACCTGCCGGTCATGATCACCAATGGTTTCGTGACCGCCTTTTCGCTCCGTTACGAACCTGCGGCCGGCACGCTCACCTCCGTCATGTCGCGTGACGGGCTGATCGTCACCAACACCTTCACGGGTATCAATCTGGCCGCAGATGTGCAGGACACGGCGGCCTATATCGGGTTCGGCAGCGGCACCGGCGGCTCCTATCAAGAGCTGTTTGTAAGCGACTTCCGCGTGGCGTATGACACGCCAGCCGACGCCGGCGCCGGTCCGGATGATCTGGCCGCGCTGACGCTGCCCGGCGCATCGACCAACACCGTCACGCTCGACACGTCGCTGCCGGGCCGACTTTTCCGCATCACGGCGGCGGCCGTCGGCGACGGCGCGACGCTCGGCGTGAACGCCGCGCGCGAGCCCGGCACGCTCGCGTTCGGCGCCACGGCGCTGGCCGGCGACGCCGCGTTCGAGATCGATGCTGGCTGCACGCTGGCTGTGACGGACGTGACCGGTGGCGAGGACATCGTCAAGCGCGGCGCGGGTGCGCTGGCGCTCGCGGGCGCGACGGCCGACTACGCCGGCGATACGCGGCTCGAGGCCGGCACGCTCGCGCTCGATGCGGCGCGGCTGCCGCGCACGACGGACCTGCATGTCGCGTCCGGCGCGACGCTCAGCCTGGCCTTCGCCGGCAAGCAGTATGTGCATGCGCTCTTCGTCGACGGTGCGCCGATGCCCGGCGGGCTCTACACGACGGAGAAGGCCGCATGGATCACCGGCCCCGGCACACTGGTCGTGACCTACCCGCCGGTCGGCTCGATGCTGTTCCTGCGGTAAACGCTTTTCACTTTGACACGAGGAGAGACTATGAAACAGATCATCGTGATGGCCCTGGTTGCGTTCTGTGCGGCGGCGACGCTGCGGGCCGCGGACGGCACATGGATCGCGCCGGGCGGCGGCGCGTGGAGCGACACGGCCAACTGGCAGGATCAGGCTGTGGCCGAGGGCAGCGGGGCGACCGCCACTTTCGCCGCCGCCGGCGGCGCGGTGAACAACGACATGACCGGCCTCGCCCTGCGCGGCGTGCAGCTCGGCGGCGCGGGCTACATCTTCGCCGGCAACGCGCTGGCGCTCGACGCGGCAGGGTTCATCACGGTGCTGGGCGGCAGCCACACCGTCGGCCTGCCGCTGACGCTGGGCGGCGAAACGGCCGTCACGGCGGCGCCGGGCACCGCTCTCGCGCTTGACGGCGACATCGGCGGTGCGGGCGGTCTCACCCTCGCGGTCGGCAACGTGAGCCTCGGCAGCGCCAACACCTTTTCCGGCCCCTTCACCCATGTCCGCGGCATTGTGTCTTTTGCCGACACCGCCGCGCTCGGCCTGAACGCCGCGCCTGCCGTGCTCGGCGAAGGCGCCTTCCGCTACACCGGGCCGTCCGCCGCCTTCGCCCGCGGCCTCACGCTGCGCGCCGGCGTGCAAGGTGCCACGAACCGCGCCGCAGTCATCGACATCACCGATCCCGCCGCCACGCTCACCGTCTCCGGCCAGGTCCGCACCGAAGGGGGCGCGTTCGTCAAGACCGGTCCCGGCACCGTCGCCTTCACGTTTCCCGGCACGCAGACCATCGGCCTGAACTATGATGGCGGGGCTTCCGCCGTGCTTGCCTTCGATGAGGACGGCATCCTCACGAACGGCAACAACCGTTTCACCATTGAGCGCGGCACCGTGCGTCTCGGTGCGCCCGGCCAGACCAACGTCATCCAGGCCGGCTGGGTCGGGTGCCGCAGCCTCTATTCGCCGACACTTGAAATCAACGGCGGCTACCACCGCTTCGTCAACGACTACTTCACCATCGCCCGCGGCACCGGCACCGCCACATCGCCACAGTCGCCCGGCATGACCGTGGACGGCGGCGCGACGGTCGTCATGGAGGGCTCTGGCTTTGTCATGGACAACGCACAGGGACAGCCCGACCATCGCGGGCGCCCCTGGCTGCGCGTCGACGGCGGCTCCACC
>MWEJ01000157.1 GCA_002071025.1 Verrucomicrobia bacterium ADurb.Bin070
CAGGCAGGTGACGAAGCCCGACACGAGCGTCGCATAGGCCGCGCCCGCGATGCCCATTTCAGGGAAGCCCCAGTGACCGAAAATCATCGCGTAGTTAAGCGCGATGTTCAGCGAGCAGCCGAGGGTGTTAGCGATCATGTTGACCGTCGTGCGGCCGATGCCCATGAAATAGCCGCCGATCGCCGAGTTGAGCGGCACCATGATGCCGCCCGCCATCAGGATCAGGAAGTAGACGCGCTCCGCCTCGATCACCGCCGGCGCGTGACCGCTCAGCGTGATCAGCCAGAGTCCGAGCGGAATCAGCAGCAGGATCAGCGGCCACGAGACGAGCGCCAGCCAAAGTCCCTGCACGGTGGAACGCACGCACTGCGCGGACTCTTTGGCCCCGTGGTAATGCGCGGTGAAGGTGCCCGCATAACCGGTCAGCGCCTGGAAGAAGCAGATCAGCGTGTGCGCCAGAATGCCGGCCGGCAGCGCCGCCTGAATGGTCACGCTGCTGTAGCGCGACAGAAAAACGCGGTCGCAGAACTGCATGATCGTGTACGACGCCATGCTGAGGATCAGCGGCGCGGCGATGCGCCACATTTCGCGGTAGCCGCCCGGCAGCGGCGTATGGTCCGGCGGACGGTTCACGGACGGGCTTCCAGATGCTGGCGCACGTAATCGTCCACCGCCTGTTCCAGCGGCTGGAAGGCGTGTCCGCAACCGGCCGCGCGCAGCTTGCGCGTGTCGGCCTCGGTGAAGTACTGGTATTTGTCGCGCAGGTGCGGCGGCATGTCCACGAAGTCGATCTTCGGCTCACGCTCCATCGCCGCATAGATCGCGCGCAGCAGGTCGAGCCAGGAGCGGGCCTGGCCGGTGCCGCAGTTGAAGAGACCGGAGACCTCCGGATGGTCGTGAAAGAAGAGTGTGACCGCGACGGCGTCTTTGACATACACGAAATCGCGCACCTGTCCGCCGTCGGCATACTCCGGCCGGTGCGAACGGAACAGCGCGAATGCGCCGGTCTCACGGATCTTGCGGTAGGCCTTGTGGATCACGGAGCGCATCTCGCCTTTATGCGCCTCACCCGGGCCGAAGACATTGAAGTATTTGAGCCCGGCGATGCGGTCCAGCCAGCCTTCGCGCAGGGCGAGCAGGTCGAACTTTTGTTTCGACCAGCCGTACAGGTTCAGCGGCTGCAGGCGCGGCGTGACCGCGTCGTCATCCGAATACCCCTGTTCGCCATCGCCGTAGGTCGCGGCGCTCGAGGCGTAGATGAAGCGCGTGCCGCCGGCCAGGCACCACGCGCACAGCTCGCGGGTGGTGCCGGTGTTGTTGTCATCCAGGTAGGCCTGATCGGTCTCGGTGGTCGAGCTGCACGCGCCGAGATGGAAGAGCGTCCGGGCCGGCGCGAGCCGTCCGGCGCGCAGGGCCTCGCGGAACGCGTCGCGGTCGAGGTAGCGGCAGTAGGCCAGCGCCGCCAGATTCCGTTCCTTGTCCGGATGGTTCAGATGGTCCACCACCAGAATGTCGTCGATCCCCCGCGCGTTCAGCGCCGCGATCAGATTGCTGCCGATCAGCCCCGCCCCGCCTGTGACAATAAACTGTTCCATATCGGCCTCTTTCCTCATGACAGAAAAGAGTGTATCAATCCGCGCGGGGGTTAGGCGAGAGAGGAGTTCAGCGGTGAATGTTCTTCTCACAAGAAAGCCGGGCGGGGACTTCTACTGCTCATTATCACACTTTACAAGGTGTGCTAATGAATGCAAACGCCAAAGGAGATTACACGCCACCCCTCGCAGGCCCTCTTTTTTTCTTGTTGTGTCAGTCACTTTCATCCACTATCTGCACCAACATGGTGATCGCTGACAACCACTCAATCACGTGTCGGGCTTGAAATAATGAAGGGGATTCGGAGATCAAGGTGAGTTTTTTCAATACGTTGAATTACAGCTCCTGCAACGAGGATGGCCTGGCAGAACTGAAAGCCCTGGACATCTCGTCGTCAGATTCGATCTGCTGCATCACAGGCAGTGGTGACAGGCCGCTCCATCTCCTTCTTGGCGACCCGGCACACATTCTCTCGTTTGATCTGAATCCTGCGCAGAACCATCTCCTCGAGTTGAAGCTGGCCGCGATCCGCGAGTTTGATTATTCGGATTTTGTCCGGTTTCTGGGGTTGCTACCCAGTGAGAAACCACGCTGGGATAGCTATTGCGTGCTTCGCTCGCACCTTTCCCCTGAGGCGGCGCACTGGTTTGACGGCAGGCGGCGTATTTTGGAGAGGGGAATTCTTTATGAAGGACGTTGGGAACGCTACTTTCGAACGGCCTCCTCTCAGATGCGCGTTCTGCGCGGCAAAAGGATTCGCCAACTCTTTGCGTTTGATGATCTGGAGAAGCAGCGCCCGTTTGTGCATGAGCAGTGGAACACGGCAGACTGGCGCCTGCTCCTTCGCCTCTCGTTTAATCCACTCGCTTTCCGTTTTGTTCTTAGGGACCCCGGCTTCTATGCCTATGCAGACCCGCAACGGCCCGCGTGGAAGTATATTTATGAGCGCATGACGGGCTTCCTCGAGAACCATCTGGCACGCTCCAGTTTTATGATGGCGCTCGTTTTCCGAGGTCGTTTTTTTGATCCGCTTCATTATCCGCCCTATCTTCGCGAAGAAAACTTCGGGTTCCTGAAAGCACGAGTCGGACGCATCACGTTCCGCACGGCAGCGCTCTTCGACGTGATTTCCGATCCTGCTCACGCAGCATGCAACAAATACTCGCTCAGTGATGTCTCCTCTTTCTTGAGCGCTGAAGCGTACCAGCGTCTGCTGGCCTTTTTTGCAACCAGGAAAGGAATCCGTTTTTGTCTGCGCGATTTCCTGACAAGTCGCATGCCGCCTGTGCAAAACGAATGTGGCAGTCTGCACTTTCTCTCGGAGCTTCAAGAGCAACTTGCGCGAGAAGACACCTCTTTGGGGTATTCGTTTATCATTGGGGTGACGGATTCATGATCTATTACCTCATTTTTTTCGCGGGGCTCTTGTCAGGGATGCGTGTCTGTCGACCTCGCTTTTTTGAGGGTGCGCATTGGATCATGGTGGGATGCGGATACCTTTTGATCGCTTTGTTTGGCTTCCAAATGGCAGCCTCCTTTTTGTGCGGGGATTCCGAATGGAGCGATGTGGCTTCCGCAGGAGTTCTCGCTGTGGCTGCAGCAACTGGAAGCGTGGTCTTCTCCTTTTTCTTGATCGTCACTGTCAAAAAACTGTCGTCACGAGCGGAGGCGATGCGACCTGCTGATGACCGCTCTGTTGGCTCGCCGACTCAGCCTAGTCATCCCTGGCGACCTGTCTGCGGCTCGCTCGCGCTGTTGCTCGGCGGCCTTGTCAGCGGTCTCTTTCTGCCTGTTGTACCCGTGGCATCAGCGATTAAGCTGTTCCTCCTTCTCATGATCCTAGCTGTTGGATTCCAGAGCGCTCAGGAGCTGAAAACGTTTTCCAGCCGCACCTCCTCCTCGGCAGGCGCCGCCCTCTTCATCTTGCTCGCTCTCCCCGTGGCCGTTATGGCGGGAACCTTGTGCTTCTGTGCCGGATCAGGGCTGTTTCTGAAATTTGGATGGCGTGACAGCATGCTGTGTGGAGCGGCAATGGGCTGGCAGACGCTCGGAGGGCCCATGGTTCAGGAGTTGCGCGGACGCCCGCTCGGCAACGTCGCCTTTCTTGTGAATCTGTTTCGCGATGTGGTCTCCCTCCTGATGATCCCGCTGGTGAGCCGGAGGGGCTATGCGTTGCTGGGTGTCACCGCCGGAGGGGTCTCCTCCATGGACATTCTGCTGCCAGGAATTCTGGCTGTCTCGGGACGACAGGTTCTCATCTATGCCATGTGGGTCGGGGCTTCCTGCTCCTTTTGGGCACCCTTGCTGATTTACCTAATTGCAAAGGGCGCGCCATGAGTTCTGCCTTGGTTGCTGTTTTTGTTGGTGTATTGGGTGTCGGCGTGTTGACCGCCTGCGGCTGTTGGCGTCTTAACCGATCGAAGGGGCTGCCTCTCTTTAATCGTTTCTCACCTTGGTATGATCGGTTCATGGAACGCTGGGGACTCTACCATGTCGAGGCGATTCAGCAGGTGCTGAAGCCACAAACTTCCACCCAATCCTTGCTGGATGTGGGCGGAGGAACGGGTTACCTGGCTTCGTGTGTCGCGGAGCGTTATGCACGTGTTGTTGTGGCGGATCTCTCGCCAGGGATGCTCAGTGTGGCGCGTGGCCGCAAGCTGGAGACCGTCGAGGCTTCTGCGCTTGCGCTCCCCTTCAAGGCGGAGGAATTTGATGCTGTCGTGTGCACAGATGCCTTGCACCATATCAAGCAGATTGAGCGCGCTGTCTCTGAAATGTGCCGCGTGCTGAAGCCAGGAGGAACCCTCCTGATCCATGAGTTTCATCTCACTGGTTGGAAAGGGAGCTTCTTCTATTGGTTTGAGCGGCTTTTTGTGGATGACGCTGTCTTTGTCACCCCCGGGGAGCTGCAGGAACGCCTCGCCAAACACGGCCTTTCAGTAGAGGTTCAGAAGCTCTCTGATTTGGCGTTCATGGCGGTGGGAAGAAAAGGAATGAACCATGCCGGGCATGCCTGATCGTGTAAAAGTACTCTCTCACCCTGCGGCCATCCGTTTGTTTATGAAGTCCTACGCGATGTTCCGCACGGATCCCCGCTGCTCGCTTTTCAACCTCTTGCGTTCGGCATGGCGCTCGGCGGGAGAGGAGAAGGTGGTGTCCTTTGCGGGCAAACTGGTCTACTCCTCCTTCCTGCCGCCGATTCCCTCCAAGGCGGCGGATCAGGTTCTGGATGCGCTGGACACCTCGCGGGGCGCTTTTGACGGACAGGTTACGGGACGCCGCCGTGCTCCGATCTCCATCTATATTGCCGTCACGCAGCGCTGCCCATATCACTGTGCCCATTGCAGTGCTGTCGGCCGACATCCTGCCCAGGAACTGACGACGGAAGAGATGAAAAACGTGCTCGCCGATCTTCAAGACATGGGCACCGCCATCATCGGCTTCACCGGAGGTGAACCCATGGTGCGGAGTGATCTGGCCGAGCTGATCGCCACCGTTGACGAGCGTTCGGTTTCCTTTCTCTTCACGACCGGATACGGCCTCACCTTAGAAAAGGCCCGCGCCTTCAGAAAAGCCGGCTTGTTTGCGGCGGGAATCAGCCTTGATGATGCTGACCCGAGGCGCATGGACGAACTGCGCGGCCTAAAAGGGGCTTTTAACACGGCCGTGGCAGCCGTCAAGATCTGCCGTGAAGCCGGCTTGTACACCATGACGCAAACGGTTGCCGAGCCTGGCGCCTTGCGCACCGGGCATCTCCAGAAGATTATTGAGCTGTCAAAGAGCTTGGGGGCCCATGAGTTGCGCGTGCTCGAGAACATGCCGAGCGGACGTCTTGCGAAGATTGCGGGTGATCGTATCTTGACGCAGGCGGAGCGTGACGAACTGTGTACCTTCAGCATCGCCGTAAATAAAAAAAAGGGGTACCCGAAACTATCCGTATTCGCCTATACGGAAGACAAGAGCCGTTTCGGTTGCGGTGCAGGAACCCAACACGCCTATCTGGATGCAGCGGGGAATCTTTATCCCTGCGACTTCGTGCCGCTTTCCTTTGGCAACGTGCGCGAGCGGCCGATTGCGGAACTCTGGCGCGCAATGCATCGCCGGATCGGCATGCCACGCCAAAGTTGCATGATCATGGAACTGTACACGAAAAAGCTCCTTGATCCTGTGACCACGTTCCCTGTCCCTCCCGAAGCGGTTGAACCCTGTCTGGAAAAACTCGACGTCATGACCCAGATGCCGGGCTACTATCGGCGCTTGCTCGGCGTGCTTGAATGACCGGCGTGCTATTATGTTCCGCCGTACCGGTGCGCGTCCTTCCAGTCATCAATGCGCGACAGGGCTTGCAGATCGCTGATGCAATTCGTCTGAACCAAGACATTCAAAGCCCCGACAGCCAGCGAGCGGCTGTCCGTCTGTTCTGCGAACGCCAGGAGTTCATCCATCATTTCGTCGCTGACTCTCTCGTCGTTGTGACTGTAATACGCCTCCAGGAACAGAAGCGCGCCCAAAACGTCGCGCCCCGTCTTCTTTCCCTTCAGCGTCACGCGCGCCAATGCCGCGACATCCGAAAGGTCAAGCGCGACGCTGGCCGCTCCCAGCAGCTCAAAAGCCAGAGAACGCCGTTCCCCGCCGAACGAGTCGTGAGCCCGCTTGAACGCTAAGGTGTCGCGCGCGAAGGCGACAAGGAGAGCGAGGACTGCGGCGGTGGGACCGACGTCTTGCGCGACATCGGGAGCGGCTTCCGTCGCTGAAGTTGCCCGCTTCCCTTTTTCCTCTGCCAAAAAGCGGGCGCATTCGCTGGCTAGCCAGATCAGACGCTCCATTGCAGTCTTCTCGGCTGCAACGACGCCGGGACCGCTGGATTCTCGCAGGAGCCGCAAAACGTCCAGCAGCTCGGCAACCTGCGCGGCATCGCTCATCAAGGCCTCCGTGAAAAGAAAGAGCTGACCTGCGCAACGGATCAAAAGTTCAAACCGGTTCTCTGGAGGCTTAAGGATATACTCTCGGAAATCCTGGAGAAGGGTTCCGATTTTACGGTATTGCTTGTATGGGATTTCTTTCGGCAGCCGTCCGGCCATAGGATACTCCTCTGTAAAATCATTCGGTCATCAGTTTTCGCTACCTGTCGCTCCTGTCGATCCCTGTCGCTCGATCTTGCGCACGCCCTTGCAAGCCGGATATTGGATCTCGTCGATGAGCACAGCCACGGTGCTCTTTCTCTCTTCGGCGGCTTCGGCCACTGCGACAAACAGGTTCGGCAGATCGATCTCCAAGTCGCCGCTGTCAGCAGAGCCTTGTTCGGGATCTATGTCCAGTCCGATGTTCAAGGATAGGATCGCGGCCAACCAATTCAGGAGGCGGAGAGCCGGCGCCAGGCGAGAAGGGGTTTTTGATCGGGTCCACTTATAACTCCTTATAATCATTTATTGCCGATAAGCGACATAGTTGGTTAAACTTGGTATAAAGTCAAGGGAAAGAGCGGGGAGCGAAAAAAGGGTGTTGGCCCCGGGCGTTGACACGCCTTGTCGGACGGCGCGGCAAACAGTATGATTTGGCCATGCATATTCTCCAGATCCTTCCGGCGCTCGACGAGGGCGGCGTGGAACGCGGCGCGGTCGAGCTCAATCGCGAGTTCGTCCGGCGTGGCCACGTCAGCACCGTGGTCTCGTGCGGCGGACGGCTGGTGCCGACCGTGGAACGCGAGGGCGGCCGGCATGTGATGCTGGATGTCAAATCGAAGAATCCCCTCACCGCCCTGCCGCGCGCAGCGGCGCTACGGCACGCGCTCGCGGCGCTCCAGCCCGACCTGATCCATGTCCGCAGCCGCGTGCCGGGCTGGCTCGTGCGCCTGGCCAACCGACCGCTGCGCCTGCCCATGGTCTCCACCGTGCACGGCTTCAACAGCGTCAGCGCCTACAGCCGCATCATGACCGCCGGCGAGCGCGTGATCTGTCCTAGCACCGCCGTGCTCGACTATGTCCGCTCGCATTACGGCACGCCGGACGAGCGGCTCCGCCTGATCCCGCGCGGC